>VXZF01000188.1 GCA_009845645.1 Gemmatimonadota bacterium
AGCTTGGTTCTGGGACTGGAAATTTGACCACTCGCTTACCGCCGTGCCGGTCTCTCGTTTGCGTCGATGTCCCTAGTGAAATGACTAGAACTAAGATTTATAGGCCGAGAAGTCGCTGGTGCATGATAAGGGAGTTCCAGACCGGTTCGACTTCTGAGATGCATTCGAGGAGGGCACCGATATGAATATTCGCGGGGTAGATTTCGTAGTACATTATGTGCATAACCTAGAGGAAGCGGTTTCATTTTATCGGGACACTCTTGACCTTAAGTTGGAACTGCACAACCCACAGTGGAATTGGGCAGAATTTTCGGTGCCTCCAATAACATTAGTGCTGTTTGGCACTTATGAGGGCTCGCCTCTGGCAAACGGTAGAGGAGGTACCGGTCTTTCCTTGGCTGTGAGCGATTTTGACGAGACGATTGAAGAATTGCGTAGAAAAGGAGTGGAGGTTGAGTGGGGTCCGAATGAGCTCTCTGCCTGTCATGTGGCCATGATTAGCGATCCTGGGGGGAATCCAATCTTCATCCACAAGCGGAAGGATGGAAGCTGGGGCTAGGCGACTCCCTTCGCACAGACTTATGAACAGCATGCACGATTCCAACCGACGCCACTGGAACGAAGCTGCTAAGTGGTGGGAGGAGCTTCGCGACAAGGACGGATTGTGGCAGCGTTGCCCCAACGAGCCTGATCTCGGCTTTGCTGGCGGCGCGCTTCAACTGATTCGCGAGGGTGCTGGCAACATATCGGGCAAGGATGTGTGTGTCGTTGGTAGCGGCGATAACTACGCGGCGTTTGCTCTTGCCGGAATGGGGGCAAACGTCACGTCGATAGATATCTCTGAGCAGCAGCTAGAAGTGGCCGCTAGACGAGCGGAGCAGCTAGGGTTATCTATGGCCTTTGTGCAAGCCGATGCTGCCGACCTAAAGTCTATAGGAGACGAGGGGTTCGACCTAGTATGTTCCTCTAACGGGTTCTTCGTTTGGATTGCAGATTTGCACGCGGTCTTCAATGAGATCTTGCGCATCCTGCGTCTAGGGGGCCACTACGTCTTCTATGATATTCATCCGTTCCAGCGGCCTTGGAAAGATCAGATTAGACCGATTGAGGTTGAGAAGCCCTATTGGGAAACTGGGTCCGTTGAGAAGGAGAAGAATGGCACGTTTGAGTTCAACTGGACACTGGCGGACATTCTCAACCCCGTGGCGGCCTCGGGATTCATCTTGCGGAAAATTTTGGAGAGTGCTGCCGAGGATTCAAGATACTGGCAGGGCTCTTCATATCAGTCGGGGACTGACGAGCGTCTGTTGGACTGGAACGAGAATCCTCGGGCCGCACTACCCGTTTGGCTCACAGTAGCTTTGCAGAGGCCACCGCAATAGTCGCTTGCCAATCACCGACCAATTCATCCAGGGTTTTGCCTGCACAATCTCCTGTGCCCGACCGGCATATTCCTCTATCTGCCGCAGCGTAACCTGATAGTCATGCTTGCTCATAGAGCGGCAGCATCTCTTGACGGACAAGGGGTTCTAGTCGCTGCGAACCGGATCAAAATCGTCCCGCAGGACCGAGCCAAATAGACTCAGCCGACCTATTCCGTGCGTACGGCAGAAGGCGGCGATTTTTTCTCGATCAATTTTGATGGGTAAATTTTTAACTGACGCCATAATACGGGGATTATAGAGCTTGCAGCCTGTTCAGGACCTATTTTAGGCAGGTTAGCCAGCGGCCGATTGCAGTCCCTTCCACGGCTTGATCTTCGCCAGATCGGCGGCGAGCGTTTCTTCTGCCACTTCGGTGTCGTAAGCTATCTGTGCCCTCAGCCAGTAGCCCTTGGAGAGGTTGAAAAAGCGACACAAGCGCAGGTCCGTATCCGCTGTAATGGTCCGCTTACCAGCTACAATCTCACTGATTCGCTGGGCGGGAACACTGATTTCTTTGGCGAGGCGATACTGCGAGAGTCCCATGGGGATCAAAAACTCCTCTCGCAGCAATTCGCCGGGCGTCACAGGTTTGAGCTTGGACATACTCTTTTCGCTCCTAATGGTAATCGACGATTTCGACATCTTCCGCACCAGCAGCCGACCAGCGAAAGCACACCCGAAACTGGTCGTTCACGCGAATGCTGTACTGCCCGGCCCGATCTCCCTTGAGCTTTTCAAGACGGTTCCCTGGCGGAATACGCAGGTCTTTGAGCCTTCCGGCGATCTGTAATTGACGAAGCTTGCGTCGCGCCCTTGATGCGATGTTTGAAAATCGCGCGATCCGCCGTCCACTTGCGAGGGCCTCCGTATCAGAACATCTGAAGGATACAATCATACAAATAATAACGTGACACGTGATTAATATCAAACGGAACTATCTAGCTGCTGCGCGACTACCGCTGTTACCCCTTCACCGCCCCTAGCTGAATCCCGCTGATAAACCACCGCTGAAAAAAGACGAAAACCGCGATCATCGGCACGAGCATCAACACCGATCCCGCGCAAATCAGCCCGTAGTCGTTGACATAGAGATCCGACAGCTTGGCCAATCCTACCGGTAGCACCATCATGGAATCCGAATCCGTCATAATCAGCGGCCAGAGAAAAGCCCGCCAACGTCCGAGGAAGGTAAAAATCGCCAACGCTCCCAGCGCCGGTTTGGCCAGCGGCACCACCACGTGCCAAAACACGCCCCACGCCGAGCATCCGTCGATGAGTGCCGCCTCCTCGATCTCGCGCGAAATCCCCAGCAAAAACTGCCGCAGCATGAATGTTCCGTACGCGCTGAAACACCCTGGCGCGATCAGGGCGAAGAAACTGTCCAGCCCCACTGGATGGCCGATGTAGTGACTCTTTAAGTAGAGGAAACCGCTGAAGAAATCCGTTGCTAACACAGCGTTCAGCCATTCGGGAATCTTTTTCATCAGCACGAATTGCGGGATCATCAGCACGTCGGCCGGGATCATCATCGTCGATAAGTAGCCGAGGAAGAGAACGTCGCGGCCCCGGAACTGCAAGCGGGCAAAGGCGTACGCCGCCAGTGCGCTAGTGGCGACTTGGACCACGGTGACGGCGGTGGCGATGAACAGCGAATTGGCGTAGTAGCGGAGGAAGGAGAAGGCGCGGAACACGCCGGTGTAGTTGTCCGTTGTCCAGCGCGGCGGAATCCACCCGAGCGTCACATCGACGTTGTACTTGAAAGAGGTGAGCAGGGTCCACACCAGCGGCACCACCATGCCGCTGAGCACGAGGAGCAAGATCGCATAGATCAGGACCGTTGATTGGTATTGACGCCAGCGCGTCATTAGACAGCCTCCAGCCGCTTGCCGCCGTAGCGCCAGTTGAGCAAGGTCGCCGCGAAAATCAGCGCGAAGAGCACCATTGAAATCGCCGCGGCATACCCTACTTCTAGCTGCTCGTACGCCTGGGTGTAGATGTAGTAACTCATGGTGGTCGTCGAGCCCTCGGGGCCGCCTCCGGTCATTACATAAGCGGCCTCAAAGCCGCCTTGCAGGCCGCCGATTATACTGGTGACGAGGATGAAAAACGTCGTGGGCGCTAGCTGGGGCACGGTGATGTGGACGAGCTGGGACCACCAGCCAGCGCCGTCCATTTCAGCGGCCTCGTAGAGTTCAAGTGGGATGTTTTGCAAGCCGGCTAAGTAGAGAACCATGTTGTAGCCGCCGACGCTGGCCCAGATGAACATGATGATCAACGCGGGCTTGGCCCAAGATGCGTCGATTAGCCACCCCGGCAGGAGCGCGGCGGCCCGCTCGGGCGCGATGCCCAACACCCCAAAGATCTGCCACAGAAGCCCGTTGATGATGCCGACGTTTGGCTCGTAGGTCAGGAGCATCTTCCAGACCATATAGATGGCGATGCCCGTACACAGGTGGGGAATAAAAAACAGGGTGCGGAAGAAGATGCGACCGGGCAGTTCTTTGTTTAACAGCACGGCCAAGAGCAGAGAGCCGACCATGGCGAGCGGGATGTTGAGCATCAAAAAGAGCGTGTTGCCGAGGTACTTCCAGAAGTACGGGTCGCGTGCCACCCACTCGCCATCGACTTTTTTGAAGAGCACTAGATCCGCAAAGTTGTCCAACCCGATGAAGGCGGGTGCGCCCGAGGCGAGCTGATAGCGGTAGAAGCCCATGCCCGCAGCCACTACGACCGGGCCGAGTGCGAAAATGAGAAAGCCGACGAAATTGGGCAGCAGAAAGAAGAAGGCGGCTTTGTTTTGATTCTTCATTAGGGGATTTCTTCGGCGTACATGCGCTGCAGATAGGTGTTGGTCACTTGGTGGGCTTCGGCGAGGGCTTCGGCCACGCTCTCGCGGCCGGTGAGGGCGGCGTCGAGTTCGTCGAGCATCCGGCGGTAGAGATCTTCCCACCACAGTTCTTGGGGGAAGAGCCGGACATTGTAGTCCATCGAGCGCACGAAGACCTCTTCTTCATAGGGCGTCGCCGCCCGCGGATAGGTGTTGCGGGCCACTGAGCGCTGCGGTGGGAGGTCGCTGCCTAGCTTGGCCATCTTAGTCGTCGCCTCGGCCGAGACCATGTGCTTGAGCACATCCCAGGCGACTTCTGGCTCGCGCGTGCCCTTCCAGATGGTAAAACCGACGCTGGCGTAGCGCGTTTGCCGGCCGGCCGGTCCTTGGGGAAAGAGGGCCGCGTCCCATTCGAAGCGGTCCAAGAGCTGAAAGGTCGGCAGCATCCACGGCCCCATGATGCCGATGGCGATGCGCCCGGCTTCAAAGGTGAAGGTGCTCATGGCGTTGTCACTACGCACGCCGGGGCGGGGCGGGCTTACCTTGTGCTTGAAATAGAGATTGACGTAGAACTGCACCGCTTGGGCCACGCGCGGATCGTCGAGGTTGGAGACGTAGCGCCCATTTTCCTGCCGGAGGAAGTCCCCGCCCATACTCCACACATAGCTGGCGATGTCGTACGGGGTGCAGCCGTAGATGTCGGGCAGGCCGTCTTGGTCTTCGTCGATGGTCAGGGCCTTGGCCTTGGCTAGGAGATCGTCGAGCGTCCAGTCGTCGGTGGGATAGCTGATGCCGTAGCGGTCGAAGAGGTCCTTGTTGTAAAAGCAGGTGATGGTGCTGCCTTTGACCGGAATGCCGTAGAGGGTGCCGTGGTAGGTGTACGCTTGCAGACCCACCGGATAGTAATCGCCGGTGGCGATCTGGTCGCGCCGCACCAAGTCGTCGAGCGGCAGGAGTTGCCCGGTGCTAGCTACTTGGGGCATCTGTCGCCAGTGCAATACGCAGATATCGGGGGCGTGCCCGGCGTCCATGCCCGTCAGCAGCTTCTGCACGACGCTGCGGCCGGGCACTACCTCTAAGCGCAGGCGAACTTCTGGGTGCTGCTGGCGATATTCGGCGGCGACCTTGCGGTACAGCTCGGCCTCTTGCGGCGAGCCATATACCCACATGGTCAGCACCTCTTCGGCCGGGTACCAGTGAATGGAGAGGACGGCCCAGAGTGCCCCGGCAGCTAGTGCCGCGACGATCCCTAAGCGAACAAACGACGGCAAGGCAGCTATCTAGCCGGCGGCGAATATTTTTTCTTGCAGCGGCTTTTGCAGTTCGTAAATGCCGCCGCCGCTACGCGCCCCGGCTGGCATGCGCGTACGAGCTGTCATCGATACGAGGCGGAAATCGTAGGTGGGGCTGCCGCGCAGAATGTTGGCGTTAAAAGAATCCCAATTGCCCACTCCGCCGAGCGGCCAGGCATCGACGGCCGCGTACTGATACAGCAAGAGCCGCCGGGACATACCCGAGCGGTTGAGCGCCGAGCCGTGCAAGGTACGGGCGTGGTGGATGGAAAGCGAGCCGGCTTTCATCGCTAGGGGCACGGCCGACGAGAGGTCAATCTCGTCGCGCTCCGGGCTGATGGCCCCGATAAAGTAGCCGTCTTGGTGGTGATCGAGGATCGGCCCTTGGTGCGAGCCGGGCACTACCATCATGCAACCGTTTTCTTTCGTGGCGTCGTCTAGGGCAATGCCCACGGCGCACAAGTCGTCGTTGGTGTGCGGGTAGTGGGCAAAGTCTTGGTGCCACTCGACTGGGCTGCCGCCGTCGGCTGGTTTCATGTTGAGCTTGTCGCCTTGGGCACGGATGGCTGGGCCGATCAGGGGCGTCAAAATATCTAGGATGCGGCTGTCGCGCATCAAGCCGCCGAATAAGGGGTGATAACTCGCCGGTGCGCTCAAGCGGCGCACCTTGGGGTTTTCGGGGGTGTGATCCGGCTCTAGGTCGAAGTGCCCGCTCTGCTCGGAGACGTGCCGCGACTGCTCGACGAAGTCATCGACAATGGAGTGTGCCTCCTCTAACTCGTCTGGGCGCAACACATCCGCGACGACGAGATAGCCGTTTTCGCGGTAAAAATCGACCTGTTCCTCGGTGAGCATATAGCCTCCTAAAAGTAGAAGGGCAGGCCCCGCACCTAGGCGAGACCTGCCCGGAATGGTACTGCGATAAAAATAACACTGCCTAGAACTGGGACTTGATCCGGCCCCAGCTATTTGCCTCGACGGACGTGGCCGCGCCCCAATCGATGTTGGGATCGGCTGGGGTTAGCAGCAGGTCTTGGCCAGCGTGGCAGCACGAGATCGGGTTGGTGCTCCACATGCCGATGCGGTTGTCGCCATCGCCTTCGCCGCCATCGACGTCGTTGACCGTCGCCGTGACGTGGATGATGCTACCCTCGGTCAGGTCGTGAACCTCAACCTGATCCTCGGTGGCCTCTTCTGAGCGCGGCATCCGCTCGATCGGCAGGATGCGGATCTCATAGTCGTACGTGCTCTCGCCGAACTCGTCGCCCGTGAAGCTGTGGGCGATCTCGACCCACTGCGAGCCGCTGGTCAGCCAAGGCAGGTTGCGGTTGGGGCGGTACCACTCAAAGGTCTCCTGATAGACCGGGAAGGCGAACTTGTAGCTGAAGCTGGTCGCATCGTCGCCGGGATTCAGGTCGTCGCGGGCTTGGTGTGCAGCGTTGAGCTCGTACTCGACGCTGTCATCCCAGAAGAATTTGCCCGGGTCTTGACGCTGAGTGATGTGAATGTTGTCGAAGACGCGGCTGGTGATGTACACGTTGTTCGTCGCGTCGTTCCAGCCCATGATGTGACGGATCTGCATCGAGCTGGCGTCCAGCCCGCCGCGGTCGACGTTCTCGCCGGCAAAGCCGTGGATCGAGAACAAGGACTCGCTGAAAATCCCGTACTGATCGAGGGGCACGGGTGCCCACTCGCCGGCGTTGCCGTCGATGACGGGCACGTTGGCATCGGGAAAGTTCACGGCGACCAACAGTTCGCCAGGCGGCTCGTGGGCTTGGGCGGCAACCACAAGGCCCAACGAGGCAAAAGCGGTGGTGAGAAACTTCTTCATGGTAAAGCTACCTCCACGAATAGGGTTTAAAGGAAAGAGAAGGTGCGGCAACTCGGCCACCTTCTCGATTTTGCTACGCGATAAGCGTTTTAATGTACAAGCTCGCAAAAGCGTACGTCAAGGCTTAAATTCCCGCGTAAATGGCAATGAAGGATTGGGTCTCGGTGCGCGATGGAGCGTCCTTGAAATTCTTGCGCTCCAGCACCAGCCCAATCACGGTCTGTAGCTTGTAGCCTTGGTAGGCCGATTCGTTTTTGAACTGAACGCCCCAAGTCAGCGCCGTAAAGTCGTTGGCGTCTGTGTTGAAATCGTCGAAGATCAAGTACTCTAGGCCCGCTTGTAGCTTGGTGATTTCTAGGACATCGGTGACCGCCAACAGCGAGAAGAGTTCGGCTAGGGTCGTGCGGCGCTCGTCCGTGAACAGGTCGCGGCTCTGCTTGATGAATTCGCTCTTCCAGCGCGGCTCTAAGTGGAGGGGGCCGAGCGCATGGCGGTAGTGGGCCTTGTTGATCATCCCAAAGAAGAAATCCGTCTCGGCTAAAGCCCAGCGCTGTCGGCGTTCGGCGTTCATGAGTTGGTGAAAGACCACCCAGTTGATCTTGTTTTGTAGGTTCAGTGAAAAGGCGCGGATATTGTGGCCGAGGAAGAGCTGGTTGACCCAAGTGTCGCGGGCCAGCAGGGGATCGTCGATCTCGGTCAGCGTGCCGAGGCGCAGGGTGTTGTCGGGGGCCCACTGCAAGAGCGGGTCGGCGATGTCGTCCTCCACGCGCTTGGTCATGCCGAAGAGGCGCAAATCGCCGTAGCGCGCCCAGCTCCGGTCGAACCGCAGGAGTGCGTACGCGCTGTGGTTTTTCTGGTTGGAAGAGATGCGGTCCTCGCGCAGGAGGCCGGCGATGATCTTTAGCTGCGGAGCCAAGTAGGTGCCGACGTACGCATTGTAGCCTTGGTGGTCGCGCTTGTAGGGGTAATCCGGCTCTTGGTCGTTTTCGTATTGGTCGGTCCAGAAGTTGTTGTTCATGTCAACGCCGAAGAGGAATTCGGGCCGATCGACCGCAAAGCGCAGGAAAGGCTCTTCGTAGTCCGGGATCGAGTTGGTGCGCACTCGGCTGTCGTTTTGGTTGATGTCGGGCACGAAGTCGTTGTTTTGGTCCCAACCCGGAAAGACTTGGCGGTCGGGGAAGGCCCAGTCGGCGCGGAAAGTGTCTGGCACCCGGTCTTGGTCGTCGTTGTCTTCCACCAGATCCATGAGGCTGCGGTCGTTTTGGTAGTCAATGCTGCCGTCGTCTCGGGTGACGAACGTTTGGGTGTTGTAGCGCGGGTGCATCTGATAGGCCTCGCCATAGATGAAAAAGCGGGACCACTGGCGCGACAGATTGAGCATATAGGCCGGTGCGCTGCGCGCGCCGACAATGCCGGCTGCGGTATGGTGTTCTTCGACGAGGATATTGGGATATTTGCGGTAGTTCCAGTTGAGGTCGTACTCGCCGTACAAGTCAAAGCCCATCACGTCGGTGGCCGTCACCGTACCGCCGAGGATGTGGGTTGCCGTTGGCAGCCCGGCTTCAAAGCTGATGACGCGCAAATTGGACAAGTCCACGATGTTGCCCGGCGCTTGGGTCATCAGCAGGAACACAGGCTCGCCACCGCTGGTCTGCTGATCGGAAGTCATCCAGACCTGATAGTCGTTGGCTACTACTAGCCGGAATTCTACTTTGACAATCTCGGTCTTGTCGGCCGCGGCTCGGTTGATGAAACTCGCACTGTCAAAGTCGTAGCGCAGGCGGATCTCGTCGTTGCCGTTGGCCTCGATATACCCCGGTCTGGGCGCGCCACCCTCTACCACGGGTTCAAAGCGGATCTCGCGGCCCGAATCCACGCGGCCATCCCGATAGGTGATGAAGATGTCCGATCCAGCCGGAAAATACGCTGCGCCACCCACGCCATCGTCGGGCGAGTCGTCCCGCAGCGCGATTTCGATGTGCGAGATGGTGCGATTCTGGCCTTGGGTCAGCGATCCGGTTACCCAATTGCTCAACAGAGCTTCTTCCGAGAGCGAATTGGCTTGATGGGCGTTGGCAGTGTGGACGCCGAGTTCGACAAAATCGCCGATTTGCACCTCAAAGCGTCCCCCGATTAGGGTGGTGGAATTGGTGCGGCGCAGTTCTTGATTGGTGATGCCGCGCGGGGCACTGGCCTGTGCGTAGAGGAACGTGCCCCGGTACTTGTCCATGGCAAAGTCGAACTGTATGCCGTCGAGGCGCGGTTTGGATAGCACCATGGGGGTCAGGGTGGTGCGCAGGTCGCTGCTGATGGTCAGCGCGTACGCGTATTGCCCCTTTTGCTCCGAGGCCACGGCGACCTCGGAAAACCAGTTGCGGAAGCGCTGGGCTTCGAACAGGACGGTGCCGAATTCTTCGGGGTTGGATTGAGATACATTGTATATCAGCCAGCCTTGATTGAGGAAGTTGCCAAAGGCGTCGTAGAAGTAATCCCCTTCGATGCTGGGACTAACATACCGCTGATAGGGTACGCGCGCATAGTTGGTGGCGCTCCACTGCCGCCAGTGGTGTTCGGCGACTAGCTCTTGGGGCACGTACCAGCGGCGCACCGCCGGATCGAGGGCTTCCGCGCCTGGGGAGGCCAGCGATTGCAGCCCGATTTGGGCCGCGGCCGAGCCGCCGCTAATGGCCCACAAGAGTAGGGCGGCCTTGCAGATGTGTTTAGCAGTTTTTGCCATTGCTCGCTTAGTAGGCCACAGCTATGGTGCCCGCGGCTGCTGAGAGGCCCTTGTCAGTAGTTAGATCGACTTGGTAGAGGTACACGCCCGGGGCGACTAAGTCGCCCTCGGTGCGACGGCCATCCCAAACCGCGGCAAAGCTGCCGCTGACGGCTGGCGTGGAGATCACCTCGCGCACTAGTCGGCCGGACAAGTCGAAAATCCGCAACGCAATCTGACGCGGTGCGCCGATGTTGCGCAGATCGTACGAAATCATGGTCTGGTCGTTGATCCCGTCGCCATTGGGCGTCAGCGTCGCGGGATGCGCGGTGACTTTTCGCACCAGTTCGCCGCCGACGGGTGTGCGCACCGAGAGAGCGTCGCCGGCAAAGCGGAAGGTTGCGTTGCCGGGTCGGACTTGCTGTTTGAGTTCGGGCTCGGCGCTGTCGTACACCCAACCGGTGAATTCCGCGCCAAAGCGCAGCACCTTGGCGTCGAAGACGACCTCGATACGGCGCTCGTTGTCGCGCGGCGCGACAAACGGCTCAAAGCTAATGACGATGCGGTCTTCCTCTAGTTTGGGCGGGAAGTCATCGATGATTTCCCGACCATCGATCGCGACCGAATGTACGGCTTCGGCTGGGACTTGGGTGAAGATCTCCAGCCGGTCGAAGCCTCGGTCGCCGTCCTTGAGTACGGGCCGCACCACATAGGTGAAGGTCTGCGGCTCAAAGTTCTCGGTCTCAACTGGCCAGATTTCGGCGATTACGCTTTGGGCCGCGGGATCTTCGGCAAACAGCAGGGACATTTCGTCGATGCGCGGCGCTTTATTCCCGTCGGAAAACATGACCACTTCTAGCTGTAAGTACTGGCTGGGTCCGGGCGACAGGAGGGGCGTTCCATCCTCCCAGCCCGTTGCCTCTGGGTTGCGCAGCCCGGCCGCAAAGTCGTAGGGCGTTGACCAGAAGCTCCAGTTTTCTACGTCGTACGTCGCTTGAATCTGGCTGAAGCGGCCCACTTGGTAGGTCGTGGTGTACTCGTCTTTGGACACCCGCTCAAAGTTGCCGGTGCTGCCGATTTTCCAGAACAAATTGGGCTGTGGCGTGGAGCCGGTGCGCGTGCGCAACACGAGCCGGGTGCCCTCGGGGACCTCGCCTTGCCAACGAATTTTGCTCCAAGCCACCGGACGGCCAAAGTCCAGCACGCCAGTGCGATAGGAGGTCTTGGTGACGAAGCCTTCGCCATACACCTCCATTTCGGCGATCTCCCAGGTGCGCTCGGGGTTGATCGGGCGAATGGCGACCCAGCGCAAGTCGCGCTTGGGAAAGCGCAAATCCACGACTTGGTCGAGGTTCTCAACGTTGCGCTCTAGGATGTCGAATTCTGGGTCGTTGGTCGAGGTGAGCGAGCGGCTGATGTCTCGGTACCAGCGCCTGCCCGGCGCGCGCTCTTGGGGCGAGGCCATAAAAGGCGCAGTGTTGTCGGCTACGCCGATTTCGTACCAAGCCAAGTAGTTTTCTTCAAAGCCCGGGCGCGGATAGAAGCGGATGCGGTTGACCGGCATCTCGGCTCCTAGGTTGACGACGGTGTTTTTTACATAGCCGATATTGAGGCCGGCCAATCGCGGCGAGATATCGACTTGGCGCAGAGTCGCCGTCTCTGGGTCGCCGTCGATCATCACTTGTACTTCTTTGGCGGCCTCGCGAGTATAGCCGGTGGAGACGCTGGTATAGAGGTTGCCGCCGCGCGCTTCTAAGTTCACGTCTAACGCGAGGTTGACCGACGAATCAACCCATATTGGCCGTATGGCGTTGTCGTCGTAGGCGATCATGGTATCGACACCTGCTTCCTCCGCGCCGATGGCGATGGGCAGCGTGCCCAAGACCTCGCTTTGATCGTCAACGATGGTGTACTCGGTCTGCGCGTCGGTGATCAGCCCCTGCCAAGAAGTACCCGTCGGCCCGCCGATGTGAAACTCGGCCCGGCCCCACACCGCGCTGGTACACCAAGCCGCGATAATAAGTCCCCACAATAAATTTCGCCCTAACATAACCTTCATTCCTTCTTTAACCCCCACGCAGTAGGGTGGTAGGGTGGAATCACATAAATCACACAAATCCCATAAATCCTAGTACGCTATGCCGACGGTGCGCGTGCTGGCACTAGCGCGCGCATCGCCTTCGATGTTGAGTTGGATTAGATAGAGGCCAGGGGCCACTTTCTCGCCTTGGTCGTCGTTCCCGTCCCATTGCAGTTGAGGTAGGTTTTCCGAGCTGTACACGCCGCTTCGTCCTTCGATGGTAAAAAGGCGACGCACTCGGCGTCCCCCTAGATCGTATATATTGACCGCAATCTGCCCGCCATCGACCGCGAGGACCTCGCATTCCATGTCCAAGATGTCGTTGATCCCGTCGCCATTGGGCGTGATAACGGACGCGGCGAGATCAAAGCTGCCCACTAGGCTGCC
>VXZF01000190.1:0-440 GCA_009845645.1 Gemmatimonadota bacterium
TCCAGGCGATCTCGAAAAGTTCGCCAGTCGCCTGTCCTTCAAACATATCGGAGCTCCAGCCAATCGGCGGTAGGTCGATGTATTCGAGCAGGCTGTTGTACGCCACAGGCTGTCCCGGCAGCGGCTTGATGCGCAGGTGATAGCGCTGAGCGTTTAGAACCTGATCGACGTTTTCGCCCAAGAAGTCGCCACCCGAGTGATCTGGATCGAAGGTGATCTGGATGCAGTCGTCGTTCCACCAGCGCTTCTGGTCTTCTTCGAGCAGCCGCAGTGTATCGTCTTGAACGCGGATGAAGAAGTAGAAGCGGTTGTCCGGCGGCGTGCTCCACGCCATCAGAATGCTGACGTCGTAGTCTTCTTTTGCGATGGTCTCGCCCCCGGCAGTGAACATGCCCTCGGTCGTGAGGATGAATTCCTCGTCCAGCCAGCCCCAATCGTCT
>VXZF01000190.1:450-12484 GCA_009845645.1 Gemmatimonadota bacterium
GTCATGGCGCTGGGATTGGGTACGCCTGGGATGAAATACTCAGCGCCGACGTGCGCGTTAGCCGGGCTGACTAAGGCGAACGCTGCGGCGCAAACGACAAAAAGAAAAAGGATCTTTTTCATACGTTCCCTCCGTGGGAGTAGTGGTAAGGCTATGGACGATTCATCCTTTAAGACGCCCTATATTAAATCTTTTAGGGGTGCTTAGCAAGTTCAAATTTTCGCCGTTTCCGCTTACTCTTGCCCAGTGCTGGCGAAAACGCGAATGAACCCAAGCGAGGTGTTGCGCTGCTCGGCCTCGAAGTTTTGCTCCTCTAGCTGAAGGCCTGCATTTAAGGTCAGTTGGTAGCCCAAATAGGCCGAAGTATTCGAGAACAGAATCGAATAGACGCGGCTGGTAAAATCCTCGACATAACCGACTTGTAGCTCGGCCGGCCGGTCTTGCAAGTTCTCAAACCAACTGAACTCTAGACCGAGCGCGATCCAGGTCTGTTCGAGGATCGCATAGCGCGAAATCAAGAACAGAGTTTCCTCTAGCTCGCGGATATTGGCCTGTGATGGATCGGTGGGAGTTTCGCGCCTGAAGGTACTCTTCCACTTGGGCCAGATGGTCAGGTCCGCGCCAATGGGAATGGTGTAGTCGGCTTTGGTTATCAGCCCGAAAAACGAACGGTCGCGCTTGTCGGCCTGCTCACCGCGCTGGTTGAAAAGCTCGTGTTTGACCTTGGCGGTCGCCCTGAAATTGCGGATGCGGTTGTAGTTTGCCTGCAAATAAACGCTGTTGACGAAAGTGTCTTGGTTGTCGAGCGGATCGGTAAAGTCCGTCCGTCCCGTTGGGTCTATCCAGCGCAGGCGGTCTTCTGGGATGTTGTCCGACACGAGTTTCGCGTGCTCAAAGAGCGCGATTCGCAGGCCCGGGAAGTTCCAACGCACAGTGAACAAACCGTAGTTGGCCTTGCTCTTGCGCGCTGAGCTTAGCTGGCGCTCGCTCAAGCGGCCAAGGGTTAGCTGCGCGTCCTCGCTGAGCATCATGCCGCCGTAGGCGTTGTAGCCACGGTGATCGCGGTCGTAGGGATAGTCGGGCTGACGATCGTCTTCAAAGCGGTCGATCAGGGTGTTGTTGTTCATGTCCATGCCGAAGAGGAAGGCCGGAGGATCAACCTCATAGCGCAGAAAAGGCTCGTCGTAGTCGGGCCGTGAGTTGCGGTTTTGATTGAAGTCGGAGACGAAGTCGTTGTTCTCGTCTAGCCCGGGGAACACCGCTAAGTCGGCACCCACCGAGCCACCAGAAGCACCCACCCCGGTGCCGAATTGACCAGCCCGTTGCCAGTCGGCAAAGCGGTCTTGGTCGTCGTTGTCATCAACGAACTCGAAGAGGTGGAAAATTTCGCTGCTGTAATCGATGCCGCCCAGCGAGTTGGCCATGAACGCGGTTGTGCTGTAATCGGGGTCCATGGTGAACATTTCGCCGTAGGCAAACCACGGATAGGAGGTGTAAGACGCGGTGAGATAACCGGCCTCTCCCTTGTCTTCGGCGAGGGTATGTTGCTCTAGGTTTTGGTTGGGGAAGCGCCGGAAGCGACGGTTGCGGACGAACTCGGCGCGCAGGTCTAGGCCGCCGAGGCTCAGAATCTCGAAATCTACCCCGATTACATCGCTGCCGGTGGGCAACCCGTACTCAAAGCGCAAAAACTGTTGGTTCGACCCGTCGGATATTTCGCCTTCGGCTTGGGCCACGGGCAAAAAGACGGGGTCGCCCAAGCGATCGGTCTGCACGTTGGACGTGACGGCTACTCGGTAGTCGTTGGCCAGAATCAACTCGAACTCGATTTTGCTCGCCTCCTGATAGGTCGGCACCTTTTCGGTGGGCCGGAAGCTGTTGCGGATGTCGTAGATCAGTTCGATGTTGTCCACACCCCTAGCCTCTAAGCTGCCGCCGGTGCGGATCCCGCCGCGGACAATCGGGGTGATTTCAGGGTGAATCTCGCCGTCGATCAGCACTCGATCGAAAAACAGTAGCGCGCCATTGTCGCTCGACTCGGGCGAATCGTCTGAGATGAGGATCGTCACGGTCTCGACGCTGCCCGTGTTCTGCGGCGTGGTCAAGACGCCCTTGAGCGAATTGTCCCCCATGTCGAGGGTGCTCCGCGCGTTGTGGGCGCTGACCCACGTCGCTCCTACCTTGGCGAAGTCGCCTACTTGGGCCACACCCCGGCCACCGAGTAGGCGGGTGGAATTTTCCACGAGGGCAGCGGCCTCAGACTGGGTTCCAGCCGGGTTGGCCGGTGAGCTGATACGCGAGCCGAGGAACGTGAATGCGTACTTGTCGGAGAGGAAGTCCCACTGGATGCCGTTAAAGGTCGGCTTGGAGAAGGTCAGTGGGGTCAGGGTGGTGCGAATGGCATCGCCTACTGTTAGTGCGGTGTGGAACTGGCCTTTGTGGGCAGATGAGATCACCACGCGGTCGAACCAACTGCTATAGCGCGGGCTTTTGAAGATGCCGCTGCCCTGGCGCAGGGGGTTGTTCTCGGTCCAGTCGTAGATCGTCCAGCCGCGGGCGATGTAGTTGCCGAAGGCATCGTAGTGGCGGTTGCCCTCTAGCTGTATATCGACGTAGCGCTCGTATTCGTCGCGGGCGTAGTTGCTGTACTCCCAGCCTCGCCAGCCGTATTCGTAGAAGAGGTTTTGCGGCAAGTAGAACTTGCGGCGGTTGGGCGCTAGGGCACCGGGGTGGATACGCACCCCGTAAATTCCTGGCTCGGCTATGGGCCGATAGCCCGTAGTCAACTGAGCTAAAGCGCTGCCCCAGTCTAGCGCCAGCAAGGCGAGTGCTGCACACAATGCCGATCGGATGCGAGACAAATACATGAGATACCCCTCCCTCAAGAGGCTTTGCCGAATGGGCTAGGAGCTAGCTGCAATTTAGCTAGTAAGCTACGTTGATGATTTGCGCCAAGTTTTGGACTGCTGCTTGGGCGTCGATTTGGATTCGGCACACGTAAATCCCCGGGGGCACGCGCCGTCCCTCGTCGTCTGCGCCATTCCACGTATAGACGAGGTAGCCGTCGCTGCTGCGGCCGCCGGCCAACGAGCCGACCTGCCGCCCGTCGAGCGCATAGATATCGACCGCTACCGGGGCGTCTGCTTTTAACACTGCAAAGCGAATCTCGGCGTGGTCGCCGATTCCGTCGCCGTTGGGCGTAAGGACTTTGGGCGCAATGGAGACTTTGTCGAGCAAGCTCTCGGACGCGGGCACTTCGGGCAGAAATACCGTGGTGGCCGCCCGGCCGGCCGGATCGACCTGCTGCCAGAACTCCATCTCGTCGGTGTGGCCGACAAAGGCAGAAAAGAGATAGGGATTGGCGAATACGTTGACCTGTAGGTCAATTTCGACCTCTTGCCGCCGGATGAGTTGCGGCAGTTCCACTACCAGCGAGTCGGGCAACAGTTCTAAGGAGGCCGGCTCGACCTCGGCACCGGAGACGCGGATGACTACGCTCTCGGCTGCTGCTTGCGATGGCGTGTTTAGCCGCAGGCGGTTAAAGCCCTTGTCGCCAGATTTGAAGTCCGGCTGCAATACGTACGTAAAGTTTTCCGGCTGGCCCACTTGGGCCTCGTTGGGGGTGACTTGGCCGAGCGCTCCGTTGAGGAACGAATCCGTGTAGTTGAGCTTCAGTCCCTTTAGGGTGGGAGCCACGTCTGGGCTGTCCGATTTGAGCAGCACCCTGAACTGCACGTAGCGCCTTGGGCTGGGCGAGAGAAACTCTTGGCCGGAGAACAGATAGGTGTTGCTCCAGCCGCTCCAATCTGGGGTCGGCCGAATGTAGGGCACGATGTCACCTTTCCACCGTTTCTTCAAGTCGTTGTATTCGTCTTCGGTCACTTCGTGGCCCTTGCGGTGGTAATACGTATTGCCTTCTTCGAGACCGCTACCCGAGCGCGTCTGCGCCAAAATTTGCGTTCCCGCGGGTAAGTCGGAGTCCCATTCGAGGGTGCGGAAAACCTTGGGGCTGTCGTCTACCTTGAGAAAGTCCGAGCGCAATTCTACTTCAGCGACATAGCCGGTGGGTACGACGACGGCTTCGGCCATCGCGCCGCTGCTACTGCCCCCGAAGATCATTTCGAGATAGCGCAGGGGCCGGTACGGGTGCATGAGATAGGTGATTGGCTCGGGATTGTTCCAATCGCCTGGAGCTGGGAAATCGAAGAGGACGTCGAAGTCGACGTCACCCGAGGGCTTGAGTTCGCCCGCCGACCCCAGCAGCCGGTGGCGCAAGATGCGCGGCCGGCCCCAAGTGGTGGTCTCCTGAAACGCTACGAAGATGACGCGGTTGATCCAAAAGACCGCGCCCAAATCCCAGCGCCACTGGGCGATAAACTGGCCGGTCTCACTCCAGTTGAGTTCCTCCCAGAAGGTATTGACATTGCCGTCGATCATCGCGGGCGCGCGCTCCTTGCCCTGATCGTCGATGATCCCTCCTCGTGCCACGGTCCCTTGGGCGATGTTCTGTCCAAACGCGATGACCTCGACCTCTGCGAGGGCCGCGTCCTCGCTCTTGACGTCGGCTATGATGCGGATGTATTGGGTGGGCGCGAAGGCTGTGGGGACGTCCGTGTCCTCGGCAGGTTGGCCAAAGCTCAGCACCCTTTTGGTCGCTTCGCCAAAGGCCACTGGATACGACAAGAGGGTCTCTTCGTTGCGCTTGGTCGTGCCGCCGATGAGGTTAAAGAGGAAGACATCGTCGGTGATTGATTGGAATTTGCCGTCAGAGCCAAAGACCCGAAGTGCTCGCAGCGGTCGCGCGCCTTCTTCGTTGGGGAAGTGCAGGCGAACTTCCTTGACGGCCACCATCCTGCCCAAGTCGATTTCGAGCCACCAAGTGTCGAGCGGGTCGTCTTGGCTGGGTTTCCAGTAAGTGGTGGTGTCGTCGTCGATGATCAGATGGGCATCGGCCGCGTTGGACCCGGCCTTCCACACCCCGCCGCGCTGCTCTTTGACCTTCTTTAGCTCGTGCGTGAACAGAGGGGAACTCGGTGCGGCGTTGAAGGGCTGCTCGAACTTGACCGGCCGGATTGATCCATCCGCTCGCAAGTCAACAGCCCCGACCGGGTAGGTCCACGTCTCCCACTGCGCCTTGGTGTTTATTTCAAAGACTTCTTGAGAATGGGCAAAACTCGCTGGCAAAACCAGCGTCAGCAAACAAAGCCATAGTCGGTTCATAGCTACTGCTCCTTTCTCAATACGCCACACCCATGCTGCTAGAACGCACGAGTGTCTCGCGTTCAGTGTGGACTTGGATCACGGCGAGGTACAGTCCCGGCGGAACTACCTGCCCTTGATCGTCGCGCCCGTCCCAAGCCACTGCATAGGCACCACTGGTGCTTTCGGCTTCGAGAACGGTATGTACTGGGCGTCCGGCCAAATCGAAAATTTCGACTGTTACTTCAACCGGCTTTACTAGCTGCAACAGGCTGTAGATCAGTTCTACTTGGTCGTTGATCCCGTCCCCATTGGGGGTAAAGACCGGGCTACTTACTGCCAAGGAGGACACCAACTGGCTGGCCGAAGCGGCCGTCGTCAGTATCCGCAGAGCATTGGTCAGCACTTCTGGGTTGGCGTCGCCGGGCTGCACCCGCTGCGGTACGCCGTCCTCGGCCTGCGAGTCAAATACCTCAGCTTCGACCGAGGTGCCTTGGATGAAAATCTGCGAGTCGAATACGGCGCGCATGCGGTGAATGCCGATCTCCGGCCGCTGCGAGGAAAAGAAGATGGTCAGACTGCCTAGTTCCGCTTGCACGCTGTCGGGTGTGACCTCGACCCCATCTTCTCCAGTAAAGAACTGCCGAAACACTGGCGTCGATTGGGGGGTGAGGATGCGCAGGGCGTCAAAGCCGGTGTCTGTTTCCTCGATTTGGGCTACGACATCGTAGGCAAACGTCGTAAAGTCCCCGGCGGTTACAATGGGCACGTCGCCGGGGGGACGGGGGACGTCTAACTGGGAAATCTCGGCCACTAAGATCTGGGCCACGGGTGGGATCGTGTGTTCGACGCTCAGCGATGTGAGCCGCAGGCCATCGAGGATCGCGCCGCTTTCGATGCGCACCTCAAACTGGAAGTAGCGCCTTGGGCTGGGTAGCTGGATGGGCTGGCCGGACTCAGTGAAGGGGGGCGACCACAAGCTCCAGTTGACTTGGTCGTCGTCAATCGGGCCGCGCACACTTTCGTCGAGGGCTCTGTACTCGTCTTCGGTGACGACTTGCCGCTCGCGGGTAAAGAGGTCGGTGTACTCGTAATAGACCCGGGGGTTGTCGTCTAGCCCGGTGCGCATCACCACCGTCAAATCGGCGTCAGCGGCTGGCTCAACGACTAGCTCGTCGCCACTTTGACGCAGCTTTTCCAGCGTCCATTCCATGCGACTGAAATTAGCTGGCTCTCCGAGATCGATGTTCTTTTACCGATCAGTGCCGGCTGGCGCGAATCCTGTACCGAAGAGTTGGAATTCGGCTAGTTCAAACGGGCTGGCCGAGGTAACTTCTAATTCAATGTAACGGACGAATTGCAGGGGAAAGTCGATCTGCGCCGTGTTCTCGCGGGTAAAGTCAACGCGCTTGATGGGAGCGTAAATCGGCTCGTCTCGCTCGTTGAAGCTGGCACCATCATTGACTTTGAGCACGTAGCCGCGGATGTAGTCTTCGCTGAATGGTCGCCCCTCTGAACTGATGCCCTCCAAGCGCGGAAAAAACGCAATTCGATTGGCGGGGAAGCGGGTCCCCAAATCAAAGAAAAACTTAGTGCCGTCTTGGGCGATGCCGAAGCGTTTAAACGCGAGGTGGGTGGAGGTTGTGTCGATGCCATCGACGATCTCCAACAGAGGGCGCACGACCGCTACATTGTCCCAGATCAGTGCTTGGGCGCGTTCCTCCACGTAGCCACTGGGAAACCCATCGACCCAAGTCAGGCTCGGAATGACGTTGTCCTTAGAAGTAAAGGCTACGAGTTGGATGGCACCTGGCACGTTGAAACTCATCGCGGTGGAGAGCAGCTCGTGCTCCCGCCATGTGGCTCCTTCGTCCCCGCCCACCACCCACTGGCGGACTTCCGCAGCCGCCGGTTGCGAAGCGAGGACCACAGCAGTTATGCACAAGGGCACCAAGCGAGAAATTGTCGTGCGCAAGCCCATAGGTTGGAATTCCATGCTTAGTAGGCTACGGCCACTGCCCCGAAGCGCACCACCCGGCCTCGGTCGGTGTTGGCCCCAATACGCGCCAGATATACGCCTGGTGCGACGAGTTGATTGGCCTCGTCGCGACCGTCCCATTGCAGTGCGTGGTGCCCGGCACCCTGTACCCCACCCGACAGGCTCCGCACTCGCTGGCCGGCCAAAGTCAGCAATTCGACATCCACTTCGACCGCATCGAGCACGCTGAACAAGGTGTATTCAATGGCCACTTGGTCGTTGATGGCGTCGCCTTGGGGCGTGAAAACTGCCGGTGTGATCACTATGTCGGACAACAAAGATCCGAGAGAACCGGAACTGACTAATACCCGCAACTGGTCGGTGCCCAATTCGTCGCTGGCGTCGCCACCTTCCACACTTTGGGGCAGCGATTCACCTTGCCGCGCAAAGACCTCGGCGCGCAACTGGTCAGACGCACCGTACACGGTCGTTTCTAGGCGCAACCGGAGCTCGTCGTTGGTGTCCGGCCCGATCATCTGCGGCAAATAAACCGCCAATTCGTCCCCTTCGGCGACGATGCTGTCCGGCTCCACAGTCGTCAGCGGATCGCCCATCTCCAGCCCCAGCACCCGGCCCGTAGAAGGCAGGCCTAGCCGCACCGCGTCAAATCCCTGCTGGCCGGCGTCGGAAAATTCGGCGCGCAAGTCGAGGATGAACTTGGTCAGCGCACCTGCGGGCACTTGTGGCACTTTGCCGTTGGGGCGCAATTGGTCAACCGCAGCGACCTCGCCCAAGATCCGGTCGGCCAAAAGTGGGGAGGTCTCGATGGTGACCCAATCGAGACGGGCGAACTCCCACAAGGCTTCGGTCTCTAGCTGGATTTGTAGCTGAATATAGCGCCCCTTAGGCACGCGGGGCCGCTGTCCCGAAACCCGGATCGGCGGCGACCAGAAGCTCCAGTTATTAATGTCGTCGGCGATGACGCCCTGCCAACCCACGGCCGGTGGATCCCACGGCCACACGCGCGGTTTGAGTTTGGAGTACACGTCCTTTGCTACTTCCACGGGCTGGGCCAAGTCGTTGTACGAGTGATAGGCGATGGGGCCGTCGTCCAGCCCGGTCTTGATCTCGATGTTGACTCCGGCCTTGGCGGCGGGAGATTCGACCAATTGATCCCCGTCGCGCCGCCAGATACTCAAGCCGAAGTTCACTTCGCCGACATTGATCAGATCTCCCATGTCGATCACCTGGGATAGCCAGCGCGCCCGGGGGACAAAACCGCGTCCATAAACCTCTAGCTCGGCCAACGCGTAGCGCGTGAACTTTGGTGGGGCATCTGGAAGCACCCGCATGCGGAAAAAGCGCAGATATTGGAGCGGAAAGTCGACCTCGATAACGGCGTCGAAGTTCTGGTCCACCTTGGCCAACAGTTTATCCAGCGGCAGGTAGTAATCCGTCTCCTGCGTACCGGCGACACCCGAGCGAAATTGCGGAGGTAGTTGGCTTTCTACGGCGACCTTGTCGTTACTGGCTGTCAGCTCGTAGGCTTCGAATTTGTAGTTGGGTCGGTACGGCTCTTGGAAGAAGGGGTCGTTGCCCTCGGGCGGCACCAATTTGAAGTGATCGGCGGGAATCTGCATGCCCATATCGAGCGTGTAAAACTCGCCCCAGATACCCCCTAGTCCACCACTACCTTGAAAATCGCGCCCTTCGTAGAAAGTGTTGAGATCCCCGTCGATGAATTCCATCGGGTTGGATACGTGGCCGGGCCGGGAGACGTCGCCGATTGCCCGCCAGACGCGAGGCATCCCCTCTTGGTAGTCAATGTCGATCGGCTGCCGATAGCGCGTCCAGTGGCGTAGCTGGGTCACCACATTGACGTCGGGCTTGAGTTCCAGCGGTTGGATCGAGCCAGGGGTCGTGGTATTATCGACCATCAAGTTGACCAGGGTCTGCTCTTCCCAATCGAGGCCATCGGCGCCGCCGAGGCGGAATTGCGACACTTGCGCTTCAGCCGTGCAGACTTGGATTATGGCCATGCACGCCGCTGCCAAACAGAGCTTGGATTTCATACCGACCATCTCCTAAAAGCAGGAAATCTTACGGCGAATATAACGCAAAATAGCAGGTGCCTGTCAAATATAAATCAACCCCAGAATATCACGTTCCAAGTCATGCCAGTAAAATGATCGACGATCAGGTAGAACCCGCCGGGCGTGAAATAGCCGAGGATCATCCCCATGAAAAAGGGCCGCGTCTTCAGATAGAGCCGCACGCCCCCGTATTTGAGTACGAGGACCTTGACTCCCCAAGCAATGAACATATTGAACCACAAGTGGTCCATGATCCAGATCGGCCCGATCACGTAGCCCAGCGGATGCAGCGGCCACCACACGTAGAGCCAGCGCGCGACCATCAATCCGCTCATAATGGCCGCGCCAATTCCCATATTGACCCAGCCCCAGCCGTAGAAATCGGTCGGCGTGCGGAGGACCTTCTCCACATAGCTGTAGTTGCCTCCGCTCCAGATCCACAGGTTGATCGCCCCGTATTTGTGGCTGAGCAGCATCACCATCCACACGGCACCGCCCACGGCCACGACTAGTGCCAAGACGATGATCCAAAAGAGGGGCCGGCGGTTGCGCCCCAACTCCTCGCCCAGCCGCAGACTGTTGGCGCAGGAGACCATGACGAAATTGCGCCCAGTGGTCCACAGGAAGGTCGTCGCCAGCACGACTAGGCCTTGGGCACCGATGACCGACGAACCCACTGCGGACACCAGAATCCCCGCTGGTACCACCGGCGGCGAGCCGTCCGAAAGCCCGCCCTCGGCCACCACCCGCGAATAGCCAAAGATGATGACGACGCCCAAGAAGAGAATGGCCAGCCCGAAGATCATTGGCAGCCCAGCCAGCCACAACCAACCCACTATCACCAGACAAGAGACCGTCAGCACAATCAGGGCTGCGCGGTAGGAGAGGATTTCGTCGCTGTCGTCGATGCTCTCGTCGCCTTTGAAAGCCTTGCGCCACACGCCGCTCAGATGCTTGCGCGCCGTCCAAATGCCGCCCAAAAAGAGCACGAGAATCGCGCCCATCGACTGGTAGGCCAAAAAGGGATCGCGCACCGCGTGGCCGGCTCCTCCAGTCTCGCTGCTGACCACGCCGAGAATGCCGAAAATGCCGCGCACCGCAAAAGAGAGCAGGTTGAAAAACCACAGGCTGAAGGCGATATCGGTCTTGAGAAAATAGAAGAAGCCAATGATGTTGAAGCGCAGCGCGACATATAGGTCGGCCGTGCGGCGGAAAACCTGCACGTCCATGCGCACGGGATCGACGTTTTGGGCGATGGGGATGGTTTCGGGGAAGTAGTTGTACAGCCCGTGCAACGTGCCCCACAGCGCGGGGATGGCAAAACCAGCCCACATGACGGGATTTTTGAAAAAGGGGCTTAGCTTTTGGTCGTCCTCGCCTTCCTCGGTCATGGCCAGCGGCACCTGCATCAGCGGATAGATCAGCCGCTCGTGCTCAATCCACTGTTTGCGCAGAATCGCCATGAAGGAAATCATCATCAGGAAGAGGGCGCAGATAAAGGGCGTCCACACCCCGATGACGCTACGCCATATTTCCCAAGGAATCGGTTCGTCCCGTCCACTGCCCTCGTAGAATTTGCGGACGGTTTCCACGTCGTGGACCATCAGCCAGTCGGGGATATAGGGATGGATCAGTTCCCGCCATTCGTTTTCAGCGGTGGCGTAGTAGAAGGGGTAGCTAATGGCGCTGAGGAACTTGGCGATGAAGAGGGTGGGGATCGGCGAGGCCATCACCATCATAACATAGACGACCAGCAGTTCGCGCCGATTGAGCCCCCAGCTCGGGTGGACGAGCTTGAGTAGGGGATTGATAAAAAGGGTTAGTAGAAAGAGGATGAACACTGCTCCAGGCATACTGGTGCCCAGAGCCATAAAGGAGCCGTGTAAGTAGAGGGTGCCGTAGGCGGCTCCGGCCGACACGCTGAAGGCTCCGGCGCATCCGACTAGCACGGATTTGACGGTAAAAGCCGGTACTGCGTCTGCCTCCTTGGGCACGGTCTGCTCGGGTGTTGTTGACATTAGCTAGCGCGAGAGAATCAGCCGTGAAACTTGGCGACCAATTCGGCTGGTTTGCCATCTACCGTCGCCGGGTCCAGCGCCTGTGTGCCGAAGACCACGGGAAAGGTTTGGCCGGTTTCCCGGGAGCGGGTTTTGGAGTCCATATAGGTTACGCTGAAAGCACGGCGGGCCGACGTGGTGGAGTTGGGCCCAGAGCGATGCAGCAGGAAATTGTGCAGCAGAATGGCCTCTCCTGCCTCGGCTTCCAAGTCGATCACCGCCTCTGGGGGCGTGTATTGGGGCTCTAGCTCGGCGGGGAGAAAGTGCCGCTCGTTGATGATGCCGTGCTTGTTGCTGCCCGGCACGATCTGCATACAGCCAGTGGCTGTGGTCGCGTCGTCGAGCGCCGTCCACACGGTAACGATGGGGTTGGTGTCGATGCGCCAGCCAATCCCCACGTCCTGATGCCAAGGCAGTCCGCGGCGAAGTTCGGGCGGTTTGTTCATAAACATTGAGCGAAAGACCGAGACCTCCTCGCCGATGTAGCGGCGGGTGATCTGGTGGAAGAGGGGGTTCTGTATATAGGCGAGGAAGAGCGGATCTTGCTCTAAGTCGTCGATGCGCCGGTACGCGAGCGTCTGCACCTCATTGCCCATGGTGCGGCGCACTTCGCCGTCCTCTTCGACGACCTGCAAGCGCATGTGTTCGTAGCGGACGCGGCCCAGCATGATGTCGTCGATGCGCTGCTGCAAGGCGGCTAATTCGTC
>VXZF01000214.1 GCA_009845645.1 Gemmatimonadota bacterium
TATGCCCGTTAATTTCTTGTAATATTTTTTTCCTACATGGATAAGGGATAAGCGCTATTTTGTTTTAGAACATCCGACTTTTCGCAATCTGGGCCGATTTGAGGAGCAGAGCTTTTGCAGACGCCGTTCATCGCTCTGCAGTAGCTCCTGTGATTTTCGCCCTTCCACAATAGCGAGATCAAGGTCCACCCTATGGCTGACTTATTCCGTTTGTTGATCTGGGGCCTCTTCTTGTGGGCTAGTTCCGCGGCTGGACCGGCTGCCGGATTGGTCATCTACCGATTGGGCGGCGAAGTACTGGATCCGCCTCCAGAAGCAGATCATGAAGGCGTGGAATTCATCCAGCTAAGCTGGACCGATCTCGATCCTTCTCTAGGCGGAGAGACAGTCGATCTGAATATAGACACCGCCGCTATCCAGCCGCTCGAACGCGATCCAAATTTCAATATCGCCCCCGGGATTGAAGAACATGGTGGAGAACACGTCAGACCCAATGTGAATGTGGAAGTATGGGATGGTGATGTCAGTGTGCCTTGGGTGGCGGCTAGTTATCTGTGTGGCGACCTCAGCAAATTTTTCTGCGTAGACGATTTTGGCCGGCAAGGCACGGCCAATATCAACTTAGGTCGTCCCTATCTTATCGACCGGGTGCGGATTATATCCGGCCTGACCGATCCGAGTAAAATAGTGCGGACCTTCCGCATTTACATCGCGCCAGAGTTGCCTTGGAGAAATAGATCGCTCATTGATCATCCCCCGCCGTATTCGCCTTGGGTCATCGAGGTGCGCGACAATCGAGAGCAGATCATCGACATCCCCATCCCGCCACAAGAGGGAACGACCTTTGTGCAAGTGGCCATCAGCGAGCACCGCGAAGACTGGGAAGTAAACGAGATAGAGGTCTACGCCAAAGGGCTGGTCAAAAAGGCCAGCTACATCTCGAACATCCTCGATTTTGGTCAGCCGATGGCCTGGGGCGACCTGCGCTGGGCCGGCCACCAAGACCCCAAAGCCCGCGTCCTCATCCAATCCCGCTCCGGACAAGACGAAGACCCCGACCTGTTCTGGCGATCTACCGGACGAGGCGATGAAAAAATACCCGTCAACCGAACTACCTACGCCAAGTTAGCTATCGGCGAAAAAGCCGGTATTGGATACGATCATGCTAACTGGACGTTCTGGTCCGCTCCCTACGCCTTTGCCGACGGTAACGGCACCCCCATCGCGTCGCTGAGTCCAAGACGCTACCTCCAACTCAAAGTCGACTTTCTGCCCCAAGACGAGGACGGCGGACAGGTGGACTTTCTCGAAGTACGCGCTTCCCTACCGGTGGCCACGCAGCTAGTCGGCGAGATCTGGCCGGTAGAGGTAAGGGTGGGACAGCCGCAGGAATTTACCTACGCGGTGCGACCAACCCTTGGCACCAACGGCGAGGGCTTTGACCGGTTGGCAATAGCGACCTCGTCGATTGTCGAGGGGGTCGCTGCGGTGCGCATCGGCGATGAGCCGGTGTCCTATGCGGTGGAGGTGTCCGAACCACACCGGGTGGTAGTGAGTTTTCCGCGGCTGACGGTCGAGGATTCAGGGGCTTTGGTGGAGGTGGTTTTCCAAGCTCAAGTATTGCGCTATGGCTCTACCTTTGCCGCACAGGTATGGGACAGCGCCCAGCCGCTGGAGGTGCATCAGGGGGTTCAAGGGGGCGATGCCAGTCCAGTCTATGAAGGCAATCGGGTGTGGGTGGCCACAACAGCCCGCGAGCAGGCGGTGTTACAGGTGCGGGCGGCGTCAGCAATCTTGACACCCAATGGGGACGGGCGCAACGACACAGTAGGACTGGGCTACGATTTATTGGAACTAACGGGAGCGGCGTCGGTGGAGGTGGCCGTGTGGGATTTGTCGGGGCGGCTGGTGCGTCAGGTGTATGTAGGGCGGGACGACGTGGGGGCGTATGAGCGAATGTGGGATGGGCGCAACGAGTCAGGACGGCTAGTACCGCCGGGACTCTACTTATACCGCGTCTCTGTCGAGGCCGACCACCAAACGGTCGAGCAAGCCGAACTCCTGCACGTGGTGTACTGAGTAATTTTTCGTCTATCTTAGGCCCATCTTATGAGCGACCTATTCCGTTCGTTGCCCTGGGCTCTCTTCCTGTGGATTGGTTTCGCGACTGGAGAAGCTTCTGGGTTGGTCATCTACCGTTTCGGCGGTGAAACGCTAGAGCCGCCGCCCGAAGTAGCCCACGAAGGGGTGGAATTCATCCAACTGAGCTGGACCGATATAGATCCTTCCCTAGGCGGAGAGACCGTCGATCTGGATATAGACGCCGCCATCCGGGCTCAAAAACGCGATCCTACTTTCAATATAGCGCCAAGCATTGAAGAAAAAGGAGGAAGCCACGTCAGACCCAACGTCAATGGACAAGTCTGGGATGGGGACGAGAGTACGATTTGGTTGGCAGACAGATACCTGTGCGCCGAGTTTGAGGCCTATAGTCTCCTCTGTATTGACGATTTCGGCACCCCAGGCACGACCAATATTTTTTTAGGCAGTCGCTACCTCATCGACCGGATTCGGGTGAAGTCCGGGTTGGACGACCCAGGCAAGATTGTGGGCTCCCTCCGCGTTTTCATGTCCCCGCTTCTTCCCACCATGAGGATCACTTGGAATCCTCCGCCCTTTGCCCCCTGGATCGTGGAAGTGCGAGACAATCGAGAGCAGATCCTCGACATCCCCATCCCACCGCACGAGCAAGTGGAATTCGTGCAGGTAACGGTCGGCGAACACAACGAGGACTGGGAAGTCCACGAGATAGAAATCTACGCCAAAGGCTTTGTCGAACAAGCGACGTATATCTCCAATATCCTCGATTTTGGCCAGCCCATGGCCTGGGGCGACCTGCGCTGGTCCGGGCAACAAGACCCCAAAGCCCGCGTCCTCATCCAATCCCGCTCCGGACAAGACGACGACCCCGACCTATTCTGGCGATCCACCGGACGCGGCGATGAAAAAATATCCGTCAGCCGTTCCGAATACTCCGACTTGACCGTAGGTGAAAAAGCTGGCACAGGCTACGATCAAGCCAACTGGACGTTCTGGTCGTCTCCCTACGCCTTTGCCGACAGCAGTGGCACCCCCATCGTATCGCTGAGTCCAAGACGCTACCTCCAACTCAAGGTTGATATTCTCCCCCAAGACGAGGACAGTGGACAGGTGGATTTTCTCGAAGTGCGCGCTTCCCCACCTGTAGCGACGCAGTTGGTCGGCGAGATCTGGCCGGTCGAGGTAAGGGTGGGACAGCCGCAGCAATTTACCTATGTGCTGCGCCCAACCTTGGGAGTTGACAATGAGGGCTTTGACCGGTTGGAGGTGGCTACCGCAGCGCGGCTGGGTTCCGTAACCCAAGTGCGCATTGGCGATGAACCAGTAGACTATGCAGTGGAACTGGCTGAGCCGCACCGGATAGTTGTGAGTCTCCCCCGGCTGACAGCTCAGGATTCGGGTGCTTTAGTGGAGGTGGTTTTCCAAGCGGAGGTATTGCGCTATGGTTCGGCTTTTTCGGTGCGGGTGTGGGACAGTACCCAGCCGTTGGAGGTGCCCCAGAGTGTCCAGGAAGGCGATGCCTCTCCCACCTATGAGGACAATCGGGTGTGGGTGGCCACCAAGGCAGAGCATCAGGAGGTGTTGCAGATGAGCAGGAAGCTGGTGGTTTTAACGCCCAATGGGGATGGACACAACGACACAGTAGGGTTGGAGTATCGCTTGATAGAGTTGACGGGTCAATCGTGGGTGGCGGTGGCCGTGTGGGACTTGTCGGGTCGTCGGGTTCGTCAGGTGTATGAGGGTTTGGACGGCGTGGGAGTGTATGAGCGGGGGTGGGATGGTCGCGACGAGTCGGGGCGGCTGGTACCGCCGGGCCTTTACCTCTACCGCGTCTCCGTCGAGGCCGACCATCAAACAGTCGAGCAAGCCGGACTCCTGCACGTGGTATATTGAACAATTTTTCGTTTGCCGTTGACCGTTCGCGAAAAGTCAACTTTCGCCATCTGAGCTGATATTCGTATCTATATATAGAAGACATGTAGCTAATGCAGTGATGGTAGGATTGTTTCTTCTATAGGTCACCTATCCCCCAAGGCCCATCTTATGAGCGACCTATTCCGTTCGTTGCCCTGGGCTCTCTTCCTGTGGATTGGCTTCGCGACTGGAGAAGCTTCCGGGTTGGTCATCTACCGTTTCGGCGGTGAAGCGCTAGAGCCGCCGCCTGAAGCAAGCGGCGAAGGGGTGGAATTTATCCAGCTAGACTGGACGGATATAGGGGAAGACCGCGGTGGGAAAGCCACTGAAGTGGGCCTGGATAGCGCTAGTATCTGGCCTCTGAAACGCGATCCAGACTTCAATATCGCACCTGGAATCGAAGAGAAGGGAGGGGCACATTTAAGGCCCAATATAAATAGAGAGGTGTGGGATGGGGACACGGGTGTCTTCTGGCTAGCAGAGAAATATATATGCGCCCAATTCCGCGGCCGAGGCTCCTGCACCGACGACTTCGGTCGCCAGGGCACAGCTAATATTTTTTTAGGCAGTCGTTATCGCATTGATCGGATTCGGATGATATCCGGGTTGACCGATCCGAGCAGAACGGTGCGGACCTTCCGCGTCCACATTGGGCCGCTGCCCGTGGGCATCTCTTTTAGTCTTACTCCCGAGCCGTTGTCGCCTTGGATCGTCGAGGTGCGTGACAACCGAGAGCAGATCTTGGATGTACCCATTCTAGCACACGAGGATGTGGAATTTGTGCAGGTGACTGTGGGCGAACACGGCGAGGCCTGGGAAGTGAACGAGATAGAAATCTACGCCAAAGGCTTTGCCGAACAAGCAACTTATATCTCCAATATTCTCGATTTTGGTCAGCCCATGGCCTGGGGCGACCTGCGCTGGTCCGGACGACAAGACCCTAAAGCCCAAGTACTCATCCAATCCCGATCCGGACAAGACGAAGACCCCGACCTGTTCTGGCGCTTCACCGGCAGAGGCGACGAAAAAACACCCGTTAGCCGAACCGACTACGCCAAGTTAGCTGTGGGTGAAAAAGCCGGCACTGGCTACGATCAAGCCAACTGGACCTTCTGGTCGTCCCCCTACGCCTTTGCCGACAGCAGTGGCACCCCCGTAGTGTCGCTGAGTCCAAGACGCTACCTCCAACTTAGGGTCGATTTTCTACCCCAAGACGACGACGGCGGACAGATCGACTTTCTCGAAGTACGCGCTTCCCCACCGGTGGCCACGCAGTTGGTCGGCGAGGTCTGGCCGGTGGACGCAACAGTAGGACAGCCACAGCAGTTTACCTATGTGTTGCGACCTACCCTTGGGGTGGACAGTGGCGGGTTTGACCGGTTGGAGGTAACCACAACGGCACAACTGGGACCCGTAACTCAAGTGCGCATCGGCGACGAGCCGGTAGATTATGCAGTGGAAGCGGCCGAGTTGCACCGAGTGGTCGTGAGTATCCCGCGATTGACGGCTCAGGATTCGGGCGCTTTGGTCGAGGTGGTCTTCGAAGCAGAGGTGTTGCGCTATGGCTCGGCTTTTTCAATGCGGGTGTGGGATAGTGCCCTGCCGTTGGAGGTGCCCCAGAGCGTGCAGGAAGGCGATGCTACCCCCGCCTATGAGGACAATCGGGTGTGGGTGGCCACCAAAGTGGAACATCAAGACGTGTTGCAGATAGAGGAAGGACCAGCAGTCTTGACCCCCAACGGGGATGCGCACAACGATGTGGTGGGATTGGGGTATAGCTTGGTAGAGTTGACGGATCCGTCCTGGGTGATGGTGGCCGTGTGGGACTTGTCGGGTCGTCGGGTGCGTCAGGTGTATGAAGGATTGGACGACGTGGGTATCTATGAGCGGATGTGGGATGGTCGCGATGCGTCGGGGCGGCTGGTGCCGCCGGGGCTGTACCTATACCGCGTCTCTGTCGATACTGACCGCCAAACGGTCGAGGTGGTAAAACCACTACACGTCGCCTATTGAAGGGTGCCTCAATATTTCCGGTGGCCGTTGTAGTCATGTACCGCTAGGCCGGAATTTTAAGCCCTCTTTTCAGGGGGATGTCCCCGCCCGGCGTAGCTGCTCGGCAGTTTCGAAGGCGGTCTGGGCCAAATCTCGTCGCCCAGTGCGCATATAGAGTACGCCCAGATTGTAGTGGGCTATAGCCACATCAGGTTCGAGTTGCAGGGCTCGGCGCAGTGCCTCTTCGGCAAGGGAGTGCTCGCCCCGCTGCAGATACAAGGCTCCAAGATTGCGGTGAGCAGCGGCAAATTCTGGATCTAGATCTACAGTATGCCGCAAATGCCGGATCTGCTCGTCCTGACGTCCTAGACGATGGCAGGCATTAGCCAAGGCGTACAAACCTTCGGCTCGTTGCTCTGCTTCTACAGCCGTAGCGAAAGAGCCATAAGCCCGCAGATAGTCCCGCTGGTCCAAGTAGAGGTAGCCCAGATAGTAGTGGCCTTCGTATTGAATGGCGGGTCGGGGATCGTTGGTAAGCGTCTCAAGGAAGAGGACTTTGGCTTCATCGAAGCGCTGCTCCCCGCGGAGAAGATTGCCCAGATTGAGCCGGGCCCGGGTGTGATCAGAGGCCAGAGCGAGGGCTCGGCGATAAGCCGTTTCAGCTTCGCGAGGCCGCCTCTCCGCTTCGTAAACCGCGCCCAGACTGCTGTAGACATCTGCATCGGGACCGGCTTGGAGCGCTTGCAAATAGGCCCTCTCGGCGCGGTCATATGCTTGGTTGCGCATGTGAACCTGTCCTTGGAGCCAAGCAGAGCGCAGATGATCCACCTGTGCGGGGTCAACTCCAGTATGCCCCAGTGCAAGAGCAGCACCCAGAATCAGCGTCAAGGCCGCACTGCGCCGCCACTGGTGCTCCTTTAAACTGAGGGCACCTTGGCGGAGAGCTTCGGCGGCGAAAATCATCAGAAAAGGCACCGCGGGAAGCCGATAGCGAGCACACACCGTAAAGAGCAGCCCCGAGACCAAGTAGGATAGTCCAAATCCGTAGAGCAAGCCGTATTGGCGCCATCGGTTCCAGTTCCACACCAACCCCACCAGAGCTAGAGGCGCAACAATGCCAAAGCCGAAAAGGTTCAGGTAACTCAGGCGGGAATGCGCCTCGTAAAAGTGGATATCAACGCTCACCGGTATTTCAAAGGCGTGCCAGAACAGTCTGAATTTGCGGTAGAGCAACTGGAGATAGGCGAGCGGCTGGTCGACAATGAAGTCGAGGCCCGCACTCAGATAGAACCGGCCTCTGTCGGCTGACGAAGCGGCCGTATCTGCTTGATAGGGCAGTATTTCGAGACGTTGCCAGTCTATCCCCTGGCGTGCATACGGGGTGCCATCAGCCGCCGGGTTGTTGCCCATGTAGAAGCTCCAAGCCCCTTGGGAAGGGAGCGGCGTGCCTTGGACGAGGCTATTATGGATCAGAAAAGGAGCTAGAACAGCGCAGAGTCCCACGCAGAAAGGCACCAGTAAGCGGGATCGAGTCCGGTGATAGAGCCACCAGAGGGCCACCGGCACCAGTAACAGGGTATTGCTGCGCGTCTCGATTAATAGGCCCAGTAGCGCTCCAGCACCAGCGGCCGACCAATAGCTAGGCCGGTCGGTGCAACGCACCAGTTGGATCACCAAAAGTAGTTCGATGAAGATGGTCAGAGTGGTGGCCAGCAGTTCGCCGTTGTAGAGGATAAAGGGCCAGTACCCAACTGCCATCAGGCCGGTTAGCAAAGGGGTAGGAGTAGGGAAAAAGCGACGGGCAATAGCGTAGAGGAGGACGCAGGATAAAGCTCCGAGGACGGCCTGGAACAGACGCGTGGCCACGAGCCCGGCTCCGCCCAGCTTGAGCAGAGCCAACAGCGCGGGATAGAGCGGACCGTGGACATAGGTGCGGTGAGTGGTGAGCCACCAGTCCCCTTCGATCAGGGCTTGAGCTAGATAATCGTACTCTTCAGCATCGAGAATCAGGGTGTGAAAGTAGAGTGCATCGCGGATTTCGACTAGGTAGGCTAGGCGCAGAATCAGGGCCAAGAGAAAAAGAGCGACTATATAGCGGTTATTTGTGAACATAGACAAGACGCAGGCAGCGAGTGTCTGTTCCTCGACAATGGCAAAAAAGTTGGCTTTATTGGGTGTTGTAAATTGTAAATTTCGTCTCTAGGTTGATGCCTTAATATGCGGCCCTAAAGACATTGGAGAAAATGATGAAATACCTAAGCCCCAAGGCAATGATACGCCTTGTATCTACCGCGACAAGATGGGTGATCGGGACGGCGCTGCTGGCTATTTTGTGGGCTGGGTGCGCTGAGCAAAAGGAAAAAGCCTCCCAGCCGCAGGCAGAACTCGTCACCACTCCAGACTCGACGGCCCAGTGGAAACTGGAATTGGCTCGGGTGGGAGACCGATCCATCACCGCTGGTCAGCTACGGGCGTTCTACGGCAAAATCCCCAATTACCTCCAGAGCGACAGTGAAGGACTAGAGAAGGAACGCAACCATTTGCAGACGCTCATCGATATGGAGTTGCTGCAGTTGGAGGCCAAGGAGCAAGGGATAGATCGCCTGCCAGCCTTCATCTATAAGATAGCCCAGTACAGGAAGGAAAAACTTGTTGGCCTCTATCAGATCAAAAAGATCAAGGTGCGAGTCTCGGGACAGGAGGTCAATGATTACTTCCGGGAACAGGAATTGGCGCGCAAGGTCCGCTTTGCTCAACTCATCACCACCAGCGAAGACAGCGCTTGGTCCGCACTGCGCGAGATCACCTCGGGGCGAGATTTTGGGGAGGTGGCCGAGCAGTGGTCCATCCACGAACCAACAATGGAGCAAGGAGGAGACACCGGTCGGTATGTCGGCAAGCTGGATATGCCGCCCTATCTGCGTACGCCCCTCTTCGCGCTTGAAGCAGGAGAAGTGAGCCAGCCCATAGACATCGGTGGTCATTTCGCCCTTTTCAAGGCTCTGGATTCAATCGAAACCGGGCTAGACGCCGAGCAATTCCAAAATATCTACCGCCAACTCTTCATCGAACGCACCGTCGGAGCGAGGGCTGCCCTGACCGACAGCCTCAAAAAAGCCCTCAAACTCGAAAGGGACCAGCGGGGGTTGGATGCCTTCTCGGCGGCAATGCACAGGGGAGCCACCTCTGGGGATGAAGAGGTGCGGGCCATTGTTCTCTACCGCTATGAAGGAGGAACGATCACCGCCGGAGATGTATTCGATGCCGCCAGTCAACTCAAATACAAAACGCTGGACTTGCGCAACAAAGAGGCCGTCATCGAGTATGCCGAAGGCACCTTGGCCCCCGATGCGCTCTTTGTCGAGGCCGCCCTGCGGGAAGGCCTAGATCGGGAAAAGGAAGTGACGCAATGGCTGGCGAGGAAACGAGAACAGGAATTGGTCGTGCAGTTGCGCGTCCAAGTATTGAAGGAGCGCGTAAGCATTTCCGCAGAGGATATCCGCCGGGAATACGAAGAAAATCCCGACCGCTACATGAAGCCCGACCAGATCGAGATCCAGGAAATCCTCGTCGCCACCGAAGAGGAGGCCAAGGACTTGCTCGAACGCCTCCGGCGAGGTGAGTCCATGAGCGACTTGGCACGCCAGTACTCCAAACGCCCTCCAGAGCTGCGAGATGAGGAGGGCCGACGGCGTTTTACGGTTGCGGCCGTAGCGGTGTACGGACGCTTGGTAGCGGCGGCCCGAAAAGCCCCCGTGGGCCAGTTGACTGGGCCGCTCCAGGTGCGCGAGGGATACTCCATTTTCAAGGTATTGTCCCGCGAGCAGCAGCAGGCCTCCTTTGAAGAAGCCAAAAAGCGAGTGCGGGCCACAGTCAACTGGATCAAGAAACAGCAGGTGTTTGAGCAATTCTTGGCCGAACTGCGGACCAAATACGCATCACAGGTCGAGGTCCGAGAGGACAACCTGAAACGCGTCCTTACCAGCGGCTAGCTCGGAATCCTCCCCGCCCCGCAAGAGACGGGTGATTGGGCCAGCCTCGGCGGGAAAAGGCACCAAATGTCAGAGAAGAACGCAGGGCGCATCCCCTTCAGATGGGGTGCGGGTGCCATCCTGTTGCTGGCGCTGGCACTGCGCTGGCCAGTGCCCACACCCGCCTGGACCCATTTCGACGAAATTGCCTTCATAGTCCTGCCGCTGGGTTTCTGGAGCGGCGATCTCAATCCCCATTACTTTAACTACCCCACCTTTCACTTCTACCTTAGTTCCCTTTTGTACCTGCTCTACTATCTGGCGACAAGCGCCGAATCAGTAGAGCAGTTTGTGGCCTATCACCTGCTGGTGGACGGCCGCGATTTGCTGGCGCTAGTGCGCGGGGCCAACACCCTGCTGGCCGTTGTCACAGTAGGGGCTGTCGCCTGTCTGGGACGGCGCCTCTACGGCGTCAGAGAAGGGCTCTTGGCTGCCCTGATCCTAGCGACCATGCCGCTAGCCGTGCGTTTTGCCCATCTGGCCATCGTAGATACACCGGCTGTTTTCTGGGCCGTGATGGCCCTGTTGTGGGCCGTGCGGGCCCGACAGGAGGGGCGCGTGCGAGACTTTCTGGCGGCGGGTATTTTCACTGGCTTGGCCGGGGCGACCAAGTACCCGGCGGGCCTAGTGGCAGTACCTGTGGCCACGGCGATTTTACTGGGGCGACCTTGGCCACAAAGGCGCAGCATCTGGGTCGGCAGTGGGGCTGCGTTGAGTTTTGCCTTAGCCACGCCTTTTGTCTGGCTCGACGCCGGGCAGTTTTGGAGCCATTTCGCCGATATGGGACGGACCCATTTGCTGGCCGAGTCGAGCACAGAGGAACAGGCGTGGCTCTACCACCTGCGCTATACCTTGCGCCACGGTCTGGGCGCGGTAGCTGCCGTGGCCGTAGCCCTGTCCCTGCTCTGGAGCGTTCGCCAGCGGCAGTGGCAGGAACTCGTTTTGCTGGCTGGCATCGTCCCTTTGGCCGCAGTTCTCGCGCTTGCTGGCTCCACTTTTATGCGCTATGCCCTACCCCTTGCCCCCCTGCTGGCCTTGCTCATCGGACGTTTGGTCGGGATGGGATGGAAGTATCCTCTGGTAGGTGGCTTGGTCACCCTGATCCTAGTGGCCGAGCCCCTGTACGCCTCGCTCCGCACTAGATCCCTACTCAGCGGGCAAGACACCCGCGTAGAGGCTCAGGTCTGGCTCCAGACTCACCTTCCCCAGTACCAGCGCCTGATCCAATTGCCCTCAAAGTGCGGCCAGATCCAGGTGCTGACACCCGAGCGTGTGCAGGTGCGGCAGACCCACTACCTGCAGAGCTACGGCAGCGAAGCATTGCTACAAGCGTACGCCTTACTAGCCCAGCGAGAGGACCTGCCGCCTCTGTATCTAAAGACGAATAGGGAGAAGATGCAGCCGACATCCCAGGGCAGCGCTAGTACCCCGGTCGTCATCGTCCACTATCAGCATCCAGTGTGCCCCGACGAGGATATACCGTCCGCTTTCCAACCCCTCATAGAGACGAGTCAATGGCAGAAAGTCTTTTCACCAGGTCGGGTGGAATCGGCTATTTTCGACCGAATGGACTGGTACTTTTTGCCGATTGCGGGATTTGAACAAGTAGCAAAGACAGGACCTGTCGTCTGGCTAGACACGCTCTCTGTGAACGGAACTTCGGTGCGGATAGAGTCCCGTTCCTACTTTGAGGCACTACACTGGGTTTTGCGCGGTCACCAAGCTAGGGCCAAAAAAGATTGGACAGGTGCCCTGCAGGCGTACCACCGGGCCTTGGAAATTGCACCTGTGCCCGAGGAATTGATCGGCCTAGAAGTGGGACGCTATCTCTACACCCAGTTGGGGCGGACCTATGCTCAAGTGGGCCAGCTAGAGCAAGCCGTGCGCTTTTTGGAGCAGGCCACAGCGCTGAAGCCGACGTACCGAGAGGCATACAACGAACTCGGGGTGGCATATGCCTCCTTGGGAAACCTAGAAAAAGCCGTAGAAACTTGGGAAGAGCTGGTCGCGTTGCACCCAGATTTTGCCCCGGCTTACTTCAATCTAGGCCGGGCCTTGTGGCACTTAGAACGGCGTCAGCAGGCCCGTGCGTACTGGCAGAAGGGGGTAGAATTGGCACCCAGTCATCCATCGGCGGGCCGAATACAGCAGTTGGAGGGAGAGGGTTGAAATTTTTCTTTGTACTTAGACTTTTTGCTCGTATATTACCGAACTAAGTATCCGTAGAATGTTTAAACAGTCAGGAAGAAAGGAGGTCTTATAGCCTGATAACTAGGCACTGTTTATGCAAAATTGAGCAGACAGATGAATCGGCTTTTCAATCCAATACCTAACAGGAGGTTAAGGTAATGAAACTGATTCGTTGCTTTATGGTTTTAGCACTCGTGGTCGCCGGCACTAGTATCGG
>VXZF01000655.1 GCA_009845645.1 Gemmatimonadota bacterium
ATGGCTCGACCTAGCTGCGCCTTGAGGTAAGCGGGGTGGCCGGGTTGGAGCATGGTGCTCAGCTTGTCGTAATGGGCGATGGCTTCGCGCGTCTGATGGCTCTGGCGGCGAGCGTCGGCCAGCCCGAGGAGTGCGCTTTCTTTGAGAGCGCGGTCGCCGATTTTGTTAAAGGCCCGCTGATAGGCGTCCCCAGCTTGGCTAAAAAGGCGCGAGTTATAGAGATAGTCTGCGCGATCTAGATAGGCGCTGTCGGTCTGCGCCGCCCTAGGAAAGCGCCGCTCCAGCGACTTGAACTGTTTCTCCGCAATTTCCCTGTTGCCCATAAAGAGAGCGATGCGCCCTCCGAGGAGCAGGGCGCTAGGAGCGAGGGAAGGCGGTGGTTTAGTGGCGGCGATTTGCCCGAGGAGTTGTTGGGCTTCTGCGGCCCGACCAGTGGCAAAGCGCAACTGGGCCAGCCGATAGCGCGCCAAATGCGCTTGGTCAGACCTCGCGTAATCGGCCAGCAGACGTCCATAAACAGCTTCGGCTTGCCGCAAATTTTCGGCGCGGGTATAATTAGCCGCTGCCTCAATCAAGGCACTGGCGGCGAAATCGCTGGCGCTGAAACGACGCTGCAACTCTTCGTATGATCGGGCCGCCAGCAGGTATTGACCTTGCTCGGCCAAACAAGCCGCTCGCTCGCGCCGTGCGTTGGCGGCGTTCAATAGGTGATCGGGATGTTCGAGATAAAACGTCTCGTAGGCTGGCACCGCTAGGTCACAACGGCCGCTCTGGCGGTACGCACGCGCTAGCATCAATCGGGCCTCGGCTAGCTGCTGACTATCGGGATAATTGCGAATAAACTCGGCGAACAGCCCGGCGGCCGTGGCATAGTCGCCGGCATCCCGGAAGAGATTGCGGGCCAGTTTAAAATCGTCCTCTGCGCTCGTTTGCGCCCAACTCTGGGTGCTTAGGCCGAGGAAAAGCACCAATATCAACTTTGGAAACATATTAATCCTCAAGAGTATGCCAATCTGACACTTGATTAGCTAGAGTGTAAAATATAGTAAAATGCGGTCAAGGTGTGCAGCGATGGAAAATCTGCTGGTCGAAAAAGCATACGCAAAAATAAACTTGGGGCTTAAGGTTGTCGGCCGCCGCCCCGATGGCTACCACGAGATCCTCAGTGTGGCTCAATGCGTGGACTTAGCAGACGTCTTGTACTTTGAATTAGCTTCCTCCGATCAATTGACCTGTAGCCTCGATAGCCTATCGCCGGGGCCAGACAATTTGGTGTGCCGCGCAGTTGATGCCTTTCATGCTCAACTCGACCGCCCAGCTCAGTCGTTCCGCATCCACCTAGAAAAGAACATACCCATAGGCGCGGGCCTAGGCGGGGGCAGTGCCGACGCGGCCGCGGCCCTGCGAGTACTCAATCGTTTCTATGACCAGCCATTCTCGAACGCAGACCTCCGGCAGATCGCCGCCACCCTTGGTTCAGACATTCCCTTTCTAGTAGAGGGCGGCACCGCTCTAATGAGGGGCCGGGGAGAGATCCTCAACAAGCTGAGTTGGGTAGGTGCGGTTTTTTACGTATTGGCGTACCCCGAGGTCGAGATCAGCACGGCGTGGGCTTATGGCCAGCTCGGCCCTATCTTGACAGAAGATTCTCCCTATTTTAACTTTATCGTTTCCCTGAGCGGCGGGTGCGTTGACCACGACAGGTTATTTGAAGTGCTGGAGAACGACTTCACGCCCGCGGTAGATCGCACCTATCCCATCGTCGCAGAACTTCGTTCTCAACTGGACCGAGTGGGTGCTCGCGCCACGTCAATGTCGGGCAGCGGCTCCACTGTTTACGGTATCTTCGACGACCGGAAAACCGCCTCTCAGGCGCAGAGCGCACTGCAAAGGCAAGGTTGCCGGTCTTTTTTATGTCAGCCGGTCTAGCTTGAGGGAGTGCGAGGCATAAAGATAGGTAGCCCGGTCGTTCAATTGGTAGGACAACGGATTTTGGTTCCGTTTATCGAGGTTCGAGTCCTCGCCGGGCTGCCATTATGCCATTGGTATTTTTGATTAAGTCTTTTGAGGAGATATTCCGATGCCGCAAGTTCCACTACAGATCCAAGCGCGCGAGCAGGTCGCGCTCAAAGTCCAGTCCCGCCAAGAGCAGGGCAAGGGCCCAGTGGGCCAGATGCGCCGCCTGCAGGGCCAGTTGCCCGGGGTGATCTACGGCCACAATCAGCCCACTGAGTCCTTCAAGACGGATGCCCATGGCTTGGAGCGCATCCTGAGCAAGGGCGGGCAAAACGCGATCATCTTGATTGAGCACGAAGAGCCTGATAGAGCTCCTGAGCAGGCCCTGATTCGCGACATCCAATACCACAAGGTGCGCGGCGATGTGCTGCACTTAGACCTTCTGCGCATCGATCCGAGCGAGACGCTGCGCGCCAATGTACCGCTGCTGGCTGAGGGAATGCCCGAAGGTGTCCGTAACGAGGGCGGGGCCTTGCAGCAGACGCTGACTTCAATTGAAATGGAATGCGTCGTCTCTGAAATGCCCTCCGCGATGGTGATTGACATCTCTTCGCTGGTCATCGGCGATAGCCTGCACGTGAGCGATCTCGTCGAACAAGAGCCGCGCATTACCACCGACCCGGACCGCACGATTGTCAACGTCTTGGCTCCACGCTTGATCACTGAGGAGGAAGAAGCCGAGGAGGTCGAAGGAGAGGAAGGCGAAGGAGAGGAAGGCGAAGGCGGCGAAGGCGGCGAAGGCGAAGGCGGCGAGGGCGACGAGGGTGGCGAAGAGTAGGCTTGCAAGTAGCCTTGGGTTTGGGCAATCCCGGTGCGCGCTACGCGTCAACGCGGCACAACATAGGATTTATGGTGGTAGATCACCTAGCGGCGCGCTTTGGTGTTGACTGGCAGCATCAAGCGGACCTACAGGGCCAAGTGGCCCAGGTGGTGCTGGGCGGTCGGGAAGTGATCTTAGCCAAGCCCCAGACCTATATGAACCGCAGCGGTCGAACCGCAGCCGCCCTTTGCGCCCAATGGGAGGTGCCTCCCGAAGACGTACTGGTCATCTTCGACGACTTCCTGCTCGACTTCGGGCGTCTGCGCTTTCGCCGTGGCGGCAGTGATGGCGGGCACAACGGTTTGGCTTCGGTACTCGAAGCGCTCAATACGGAAGCCGTACCGCGTCTGCGTTTAGGAATTGGCGTCCCACCTGCAGACGCGGACGTCATCGACTACGTCCTAGATCCGTTTTCCCCCGCAGACGAGGTAGAAGACTTGATTGAGCGCGGGAATGCGGCGCTCGAAGTGTACTACGCCGAAGGCATTGAGGCGGCCATGAACAAGTTCAACGGTTAAAAAGCAGCGTAGCCAAGGGAGGGTTACAGACGTATATGGAAATTTGGACAAGCGCAGCGCCATTCATCGGTCTGGGCGGGTTGCTTTGCTCGCTCCTGCTGTACTTTTACATCAAAAAGGCTCCGGCGGGCACTCCAGAGATGGTGGAAATCTCAGAAGCTATCCACGAGGGAGCTATGGCCTTCCTCAAACGCGAGTACACCATCCTCGCCGGGTTTATCGTCATCGTTTTCGTCCTCCTTTTTGCCTTCGTAGGTGCCCATACCGCGTACGCTTTCTTGGCGGGAGCCGTTTGCTCCATTTTGGCCGGTTACACTGGCATGAAGGCGGCCTGTCACGCCAATGTGCGCACCGCCCAAGCGGCCAACCAGCACGGCCAAGGACCGGCGCTGAACATCGCTTTTTCAGGGGGTGCAGTGATGGGACTTGCCGTGGCTGGCTTGGGACTCTTCGGCGTTGGAGCACTGGCTAGCGCCCTTGGTATCTGGAGCGATATAAGCCAAGCATCCACGATCAATGGCTTCGCTATGGGGGCTTCTTCGATTGCTCTTTTCGCGCGCGTTGGCGGCGGCATCTTCACCAAGACTGCCGATGTGGGTGCCGACTTGGTGGGCAAAGTCGAGGCGGGAATTCCCGAGGACGATCCCCGCAATCCGGCCGTTATCGCCGACAATGTCGGCGACAATGTCGGCGATGTAGCTGGCATGGGTGCCGATATCTTTGAATCGTACGTCGGATCGGTCATTGCTACCATTGCCATCGCCGCCACCGCGTCCGCGTCACTGCTGGCCACTATCGCTCCGAGTATCTCCGATCCGACCGAGGCGAAACTCGCGGCGATGAGCTTCCCGCTGATCGTCATCACGATCGGTATAGCCGCATCGCTGCTGGGCGTGTTGATGGTGCGGATACTGCAGAATTTCGACCCCGGTGCCGCATTGCGCTACTCGACTTGGGTTGCAGCCGCCCTAATGATTTTGGGTGCTTGGTGGGTCGCCGGGACAATCGGCCTATCCAATCAGCCGGTGTGGGCACTGTGCGCGGGCTGTTTGGCCGGGATCGCGATTGGCCTTTTTACCGAGTACTACACCGGCGGCAAACCCGTCCGCACCATCGCTGAAACCTCCAAGACCGGCGTGGCGACCAATATTATTTCCGGTCTGGCCATAGGTATGGAGAGCGTCGTCCTGCCGACCTTGGGGATCGTCGTCGCCATTGGCTTGGCCTTTCACTTTGCCGGGCTTTTTGGGATTGGCATTGCCGCTGTCGGTATGCTGGCCACAGTGGGTATCACCATGTCGGTTGACGCCTATGGCCCCATCGCCGACAACGCCGGCGGCATTACCGAAATGGCGGGTTTAGGCGAAGACACGCGCAAGATCACCGATGGTCTCGACTCACTCGGCAACACGACCGCGGCCATGGGCAAGGGGTTTGCCATTGGTTCGGCGGCGTTGACGGCATTGGCGCTTTTTTCGGCCTATTCCTCTGCTATTGAGACCGCAACCGGTAAGCCGATCGTCATTGACGTGACTGAGCCGGATGTGGTCGGCGGGCTTTTTATCGGCGCGATGATTCCCTACCTAGCGGCCTCCATTACCATGACCTCAGTCGGCAAGGCCGCCTTCAAGATGGTCGAGGAAGTCCGGCGTCAGTTCCGCGAGATCGAGGGCCTGATGGAAGGCAAAGCCAAGCCCGATACCCGGCGCTGCGTGGAGATCAGCACGACGGCAGCGCTGCGCGAGATGATTCTACCGGGCTTGTTGGCGGTGTTGGCTCCGGTCGCGGTTGGGTTCGGCCTCGGCCCCATCGCCTTGGGCGGCATGCTCGCCGGGGCGACGGTCAGCGGCGTCTTGCTGGCACTGATGATGGCCAACAGCGGCGGGGCTTGGGACAACGCCAAAAAGTGGATCGAAGAGGGCCATTTGGGTGGCAAAGGATCTGACCCCCACAAAGCCGCCGTCGTCGGCGATACGGTCGGCGACCCATTCAAAGACACTTCGGGGCCGTCGCTAAACATACTCATCAAGCTGATGTCGGTGATATCTCTCGTCCTGGCACCGCTTTTCGTCTGAGGGATGTGCCCCAGACCAGAACCAAGAAAGCGCAATACAATGAGAAACTACGAACTCGTATGTATCTTGGACCCCCAAGCCGGCGAGGGCCAATACGATCAACTCGTCGAAAAATACGAGGCTCTGCTCGAGGAAAATGGCGGACAAGTCGCCCGAATCGACAATTGGGGTCTGCGGCGCTTGGCCTATACCTCGTCTAGCCTGAAGAATCGGCATCAAGGCTACTACGTGCTCTATCAGTTTTCCACCGAGCCGACGGCGATCGAAGGGCTAGAACAGACGCTCAAGCTCGACGAAGCGGTGCTGCGCTACCTCGTCACCGCGGTCGAAGGCGAGTTTATCCACGTGCCCCAGCTAGCCGCCGACAATTTCCTCGAAGAAGCTTTTGCCCGACCGACCCGCGGCCCGAGGGACCGAGGCGGCCCCCATCGGGACTCCCGCGGCCCAACAAGGGACCGCGACGACAGCCGCCGCGATGCTGCCCCTGAGAATAATGAGCCTAGTGAGGTGGCAGAGGAGGCACCCGAAGAGGCCGTAGTCCAAGAGTCCGACGACTCTTAGCGTCGGCAGCCGATGCTGATTCTGCTGGGCATAGCGCTGGCGGTCGTTTCGCTTTTGGCCAGTTTGCGCTACGGCTCGCGCGGTGCCCTGCCCTTGATCGGCCTGCTTTGCTTGGGCTCCGTCATGCTGCTAGGTGCCATGTTAGGGCTAGTGTCCATTATGGGGTTGCTCGCTGTTTTGCAAATAGAGCGTCAGCAGACCTATGGTCGCGTCATGGCCATGGCCTGCACGCCGCCGGCTGTCTTGTGTTTCTGGCAGTTGATTCAGGCGCGCGATGGCGCACATCGCCAAGAGCAAGCCGCCGCCATCTTGGAACAGTTTCAAGCCTTGGGGATGGCTGTAGAGGGAAGCGGCCAGACGCTAAGCGCGATGATCGACGCGGTCCTGCGAGTGCAGCCAGCCATCGAGATGGCGACCCTGCTTTTGATTTTTGTCGTGGCGTATCGGTTGAGCCAAGGCTTGGCCTTGCGGCTGGGGCTGTCGCTGCCTGCTCCCCTGCCGCTAACTTTGTGGCGGCCTTGGGAAGAGTTGATCTGGGTATTGATCGCGGCCTTGGGTCTAAGTCTTTTGAGCGACGGATTGTTGGCCGATTTGGGCCTCAATTTGATCGTGTTGATGGGGATTATCTATGCAGTGCAAGGCTTGGCCGTCTTGCGCTTTTTCGCCCTGCGCCAACGGGTGCCGCCTTTGGTCGAATTGTTGTTTTACGTAGGGCTTTTCTTTGTCGCGGGCTTGGCGTTTCTGCTTTTGGCGGGCTTGGGGCTTTTGGATACGTGGTTCGATTGGCGCCGGCTGCGCCCAGCCCCCACAGAGGAAGAAGCGTAAGGCCCAAACAACATCGCCGTTTTCTACGAAGTGGAGGACAAGTCGTGAAAGTAATTCTATTAAAGGACATTGAATCTTTGGGTTCGGCTGGCGAGGTCGTGGAGGTAAAGAACGGGTATGGTCGCAACTTCCTGATCCCTCGCAACGAGGCCCTAATCGCCAGCGCCGCCAACATGGCTCAATTTGAGTCTAGGCGCAAACAGCAAGAGACCTTAGCCGAGCGCGACCGCCGCGCCGCTGAGATCCTCGCCAAAAAGCTGGAAGCGGAGTCGCTCACCGCGCAGGTCAAGGTCGGCGAGGAGGATCGCCTCTTCGGTTCGGTAACCGCCCAGCATATCGCCGAATTGCTCGATGAAAAGGGCTATGAGATAGATCGCCGCGCCATCCACCTCGAAGACCCCATCCGCGAATTGGGTGTTTACAATGTCGAAGTGCGCCTCCATTCAGAGGTAGCAACAGCGGTCAAGCTCTGGGTCGTCAAGGAATAGCGCGACGCTGGGCATCCTCCCTCCTCGACGGAGGTAATTCATGCCAAGCAGGGTCTTGCTCCTTTGCTGGATATGTGCGGCGGGCACGGGCTGCGCCCTAGAGCTTTCGGAAGGCCCCTTCGCGCGCGTCGGGCAGGAAGTATGGCGCACCGTAAACAGAAGCCATCGGGGTGCCGACGGCGTCTTGGTGCAGGCAGCCTTGCATACCTTCGCCTACGAAATTGCCCACGCCTATGCGCGGGCTGAGCGCGAGGACTTGGGGCAGGAGCAGCTCGAATTTCGCATCAAGCAGCTACTCTACTCCTACGTCGATGGCACCTATCCGGCCGAAGACGGCACGGACATCAACAGCCTTTACTTTCAGTATCTTATCTACGTAAATCCGTCCTTTGATGCGCGCAATCCCCTGCAAAAACGCGCCTTCGACATCTGGAGGGCCGAATACATCCGCCGGGTCGTTGATGCCATCTACGACCCCAAGTTTCCCATCCTGCGCGACCGGTATGACGACCGTTGGGGCTTGACGCTCTACAGTCGTTTGGTCTTTACCGTTTATCTGTCGAGCGGAGAGTCTCAGCTCAAGCCATATATTGCCGATATTGGTGCGCGCACGTTCTTGGTCAATCAGCAAGGCGTGCGCTTCCAGCCCAGCGGGACGTTTAATTTCTATCCATACGAGAGCGACCGGCCCGAAGGGGAAGTACTCGACGGCAAGACCTACTACCGAGTCTTCTTCCCCAATCGCAAAAGCGACGACAAGATGCCTATTGTCGGGCCCGACGACGAATATCTCGAGTTGCAGATTGAAAACTTGGGCGACGTCCCCTTGCGAACCCTGCGTTGGGAGTTGCCGCTTGAGTATCCAGAAATGCCCGCGCGACGCTTGCCGACAGAAGTCGAAGTGGCCGAACGCAAGGCGGTTGAGCGGGCCGAGCGCAAGGCGCGGGCCGAAGCTGCGCGGACCAAGTAGCACCGTGGGTCTCGTTGGTGCTATTGGGAAGTCATTCTATATTGAGGACTTTGCGGGAGCGGATGCGTGCCTGGTGGCTGCCCCGGACTTCAAATCCGTTGCGGCGTAGCGAGAGTTGCGCTGGGTGGGTTCGATTCCCACACGTTCCCGCCAGATTTTAAATAGCTGTAAAGATAGCGAGAGCCAAGCGATGAAATGGGCTTTGGCAGCGGTGGGACAATATTCGCGTCCAGCCGCTGGGCGGCTGAAAGGGCTTTATGAATATCCTAGTTTTGATGTGCGATCATCACCGATTCGATGCACTTAGCTGTCTGGGGAATCCGCTTGCGCACACGCCGAATCTCGATAGGCTGGCCGAGCGGTCCGTGCGATTTGAGAACTGTTACAGCCAGTCTCCGGTCTGCGCCCCCGCCAGACATAGCCTAGCCACCGGACGCTACGCCCACGCCCAGGGCGTGATCACCAACCGCCACCAGCCGCATCCGGGCATGCATACGATCGCCCACGCCCTGCAGCCGCTCGGGTACCGGCGATTCCATCTGGGGCATATGCACTGGACGGATCGGGAGATGGACAACGGATACGAGCCCGAGATCACCGCGGCGATGTGGCGTGAAACAATGCCCGACGACGTGCTTGAACGCTACGATTGGGAAAATGACGGGCGAACGCGCCGGACAACAGCAGGCCCCAGCCCGCGGACCTGGGAGCAATACTGGGGGTATCACGTCGCGACGGAGTCGATACGGCAGATCGAAGAGGCCGTGGCCAATGGCGAAAACTTCCTGAGTTGGACGTCGTTTACCGAGCCGCATCCTCCGTTCTTCCCGCCGAAAGACATCTACGGGCAGGTCGACCAATCTCGGATCGTCCTGCCCGAGCACCCACCTCGGGATGAGCCACCCCCGCACGATCGCATTCGCCGGATGCAACGGGAGTGGGCGCATCTGACCGAGGTTGAGATTCGTCAGATGATGGCCGGATACTACGGTATGGTCCATCTCGTCGACAGCTACTGCGGCATGGTCCTCGACGCCCTCGACCGGCTTGGGATTCGCGAGGAGACGGTCGTGATCTGGACGGCCGATCACGGGGACCAGCAGTGGGAACACGCAATGTTCCTGAAATTCAACATGCGGGAGGCCTCTGTACACGTCCCGCTCCTTATCGACGTGCCGGGTGTTGCAGCGGGCACCCGCTCCGAACTCACTGAACATATCGATCTGTTCCCGACTATCTGCGATCTGCTTGGTGCCGCTGTCCCCGACAGCGTCCAGGGTCGTTCCCTTCTTCCGAGTATCCGCGAAGGTACCCCTGGACTAGGCTGGCGGGACGCCGTATTCAGTCAGATCGGGGATATCAAGATGATCCGAACCGAGAGCGAGAAGCTGAATGTCTATGGAGACGAGTCAGGAGAGTACTATAACTTGAGCGCGGACCCGCGGGAGTTCCAGAACCTAATTAGCGATGGCGGGAGCGCAGACCGCGTCACGGCGCTTCGAGATCGACTCGACTGGTGGCAGTCGGATACGGCGGTGAAAGGTGCGAAGGAACGCATTGTCGGCAAGACCACTGCATAACAGGGAGCAGCGTTAGGCGCGGTAACTGCTGTGTAGGACGGCGGCCCGGGCGCAGTCTGGCTTCGGGCGCGGGCATTGGGCGCTAGGAGCTCACAGTTTGCTCGAGGGCCATGCAAAAGGGTGCCTCGTAAGGAAAATGCAATGAGAAATATACTCTTGGGACTTCTGCTTCTCTCTGTAGAATCCTACAAATCGTATGGAGAAGCAGAGCAAAGTAATGACAAGGTAGTAGAAGTATATCAGAACCTAGGAGCATACCCTCAAGCAGTACTGGTAGCAGCTCACAGAGGGAATTGGCGTAACGCTCCAGAGAATTCCCTGCTAGCAATGGATTTTTGCATCAAGTATGGTATAGACATTATGGAAACGGATCTTAAGATGACCAAAGACGGTGTCCTGATTCTGTTCCATGACTCTACTTTAGATCGGACAACGACAGGTTCTGGTAACGTCGCGGATTGGGCGTTGGATTCTCTGAAAACACTATATCTGAAGAACGGCCTAGGGGTCCCCACATCTCAACGAATACCTACCTTTGAGGAAGGGTTGATACATGCAAAAGACAGGATAATGTTGGATTTGGATAAGAGCTATCCGTACTTCAGAGAAGCATACGATATGGTGAAACAAGAGGGCATGTTAGATCAGGTGATTTTTCGGATCAATGATTCCTATGAAGATTTCTCCATGAAGTACGGTGAGCTCATAAAGGGCATAAACTACATGCCCTTACTTTGGTGGAACACAGAGGATCCAAAGGGATTTGTAGATAGCTATATACATGCTCCATATCCCCCAAAAGTAATTGAAATCATCTTTGGAGAAGATCGTACTGACCTGTTAGATCAGGTGGATAGGATAAAATCCAAGGGGATAGGTATCATGATGAATCCCTGCAGACTACGAAGTATTAAAAAAGTATGGATAACAGTCAGGTATTCATTGTGAGCCGGTCTGTTCGATCTCCCAACTGAACTGATTGTTAGCCGGATCATTGTAATCAACGTAGACCGTCGGGTCCGTCGCGTTGAGGAATTCTTCGATATTAGTATAGCCGTCGTCGTCGCCATCGACAGGGCCGTCTGCCGGATCGTCCGGGTCGAGCGCATACTGGGCTTCCCAGGCATCCGGCATGCCGTCGTGATCGGTGTCTGCGGACGGTTGACCGGCGGCCAAGTCGGGCCAGCCGCCGACCGTTTCCTGCGAGTCGATGATACCTAAACTTTCACCATAGGTCCCACCGTACGTCGCCGTCCCGAATTTGACCTCGGCAATAATGCGTTCGTCGTGCATGTCGCGGTGGGGCAGGAAGGCCCCCACGTGCTCCAGCACGCGCTGATAGGCGAGCGCGGCGGTATCTGTGCGGACGGGCGCGACCTCGAAAGAGCCCTTGGCGCGAAATTGATCTAAGGGAAAATCTTTGTCAGGATGGATGCCAAGCCAGTTGTCTGCTGTGACGTCGGCGCACCAATAACGAGATTGCCGGCAATCCACCAGCGCTCCAATCCTTCAGGACCCTCGTCGCCTTCGTAGGGGTTAGCCACGCGGGCGCGGACGTTTTCGCGGGTGGCAGGACCGGGTTTGAAAACATTGTTGACCAGATTGATGCGCACGTCGCCCTCGCCACCATAGAGGGAGTTGTAGCCCCAGTTGTAGATGACGTTGTTGCGGAGGTCGATAAATTGGGTGAAGGGTTCGCGGCCGGCGATACGCGGATTGCGGCTGGAGTGGTGTGCTAGGAGGTTGTGGTGGTAGCTGGCGCGTTGGCCGCCCCAAATGCCGCCAAAGCCGTGGGCACCTTTGTCATGCACCGACTCCCGGAGGCTTTCTGAGATCAGGCACCATTGGACGGTGACGTCCTCCCCGCGATAGACCGAGACGCATTCGTCCACGCTCCAACTGGCGGAGCAGTGGTCGATGATGATGTTCTTGTGGTAGCGACTGCCGATGGCGTCCATATCCTCGCCGGTAGTGTCGCCGAGTCGGACGCGCAGGAAGCGCAGGATGACTTGGTCGGCGTCGATGCTGAGCTGGTAGTCGCGCAAGGCGATGCCCCCGCCGGGAGCCGTCTGACCGGCGATAGTGATATAGGGCTCTTTGATCTTGAGCGGGCTTTGGAGGCGAACTGTCCCGCCGATTCGGAAGACGACGATGCGGGGACCGGTGGCCTCGACGGCGGCGCGTAGGCTGCCGGGGCCGCTGTCGTCGAGATTGGTGACCGCAATGACGCGGCCACCCCGGCCACCAACCGTTTGGGCACCGGCACCTTCGGCACCGGGAAACGCAGGAATCGCAAGAGTCTCGGCACCTATAGCCACGCCGACGACAGTGAATACGAGGGTTGCTACGATGAGAAACACGTATGGGTTTATAGGGCGATTCATGGCATAAGAGCCTTATGAAAAATCAATGTCCCCTCTGCTGAAAGGCTCCGTCATCATTATGACCAAGTCTGAGGATCTAGCCCGAGGCTCTGTGCGGCCTCGACGATGTGGCTCCAAGTCGTGTCGTCGATGGGAATACCCTCTT
>VXZF01000217.1 GCA_009845645.1 Gemmatimonadota bacterium
GTTTTGATGTGGCTGGGTATTTGCACGTGCCGGGGACGTTGACTCGGCCGGAGGTCGAGCGGCTCAATGGGGAGATCGACGCCATGGGGGAGACGGAGGGGATGCTGGGTTGGCCGGGGAAGGCGCGGGAGCCATTCCGCGATTTGCTGGTGCATCCGGCGTTGGTGTGGTATCTCAACCAGCTCGTTGGCCAAGGGTTTATCCTCGACCGCGTGCCGGAAGTTTGGTGTGAGGAGACCTGCGACACGAGCGCGCCATTGGTCGGCGGCAACGAGCCTCGGAACCCCGCCATTGCGTACTACTTCCAAAACGGGCGGCGCTTTAGCGAGGGGGTGCGGGTGCTGTGGGCGCTGGAGGATGTGGAGGAAGGGGACGGCGGCTTTGTGCTGGTGCCGTGCAGCCACAAGGGCAATGTGGCGACGCCAGAGGAGGTGGCGACAGGGGCCGACGATATGGGGCTTACCTTGCAGCCGGCGCTCAAGGCAGGGGATCTGCTGATCGTGGCGCTGGCGACGGTGCAGGGGATGCGACCGTGGAAGGGGAAAGGACGCCAGCGGCTGTTGAGTTATGAATTCGTGGGACGCGGCGTGATCCGCAGCGCGGGGACTGGGCCGAAGACCGAAGCGGAGCCGCGCCCGGAATGGCACGCCGACTTGAGCGCAGAGCAGCGGGCCTCGCTCTACAAGCCGGGCTATCAAGCTACGACTCCGTCGCCGACGATTGTGACCGATGGCAAGACGACGCGGATGGAGTCTGGGGTCTTTCATCCGTCGCTTTTGCAGGTAGATCCCGACAGCGGCATTGACTACCGGGAATTTTACTTCTGGGATCTCAACGGCTATCTGGTCTTGCGCGGAGTGATGGACGAGGACTGGTTGGCCGCGGCGAACGAGGCAGTGGATCACTTTGAGGATAGGATCCAAGTCGGCGCAGAGCTGGCGCGGGGGTCTAAAAGTCTGGCGGGAACTGGGCGGCCCTTGTTGAATGGACTGCTGGACTTGCCCGAACCGTATTGTGAACCGTTTCGGCGGATGGTAGCGCATCCGGTGGTCGAGCATCGGCTGAATTGGATGGGTGGCAGTGGTGGGCGGATGGGCGGAGCGACGGGTTTTGTCTCGGTCAAGGGAACCAGCGGCCACGCGCTGCACGACGCCAACGAGCCGCTCAACCCCGGTCGCGGCTATGTGTACCACAACGGCCGCAGCTATTGCGAGGCGATTACCGTGACTTGGCAGCTCAGGGATGTGCGGGCGGGCGACGGGGGTTTTGCCTGTGTGCCGGGCAGCCACAAGGCATATTACAAAATGCCCCCCGGCGTGCGGACTTGCGACCGCGATATGGGGCTGGTCAAACACGTCGAGATGCAGGCCGGCGACGTGCTGTTCTTCGGCGACGGCGGCACGACGCACGGGGCGTTGGCTTGGAAGAGCGAGATTGCGCGGCGAGGCATCCTGATCAAGTACTCGTCGCGCAACTTCAACCGCAGCGGCGGCGAGATGGCCCACCCGGAAAACCGCTGGGGCGAATTGGTCGAGGGGATGAGCGATGCCCAGTTGGCGGTGATGCGCGGCCCGGACCGCGATGTGTTCAACAACAACGTGCCGCGACTGGACGTGGCCAATGGCGAGGTGACTGTGTCGTACGAGCGCGGGTCGTCGCTCTACAGCAAGGAAGCACCGACCGGGCCGTTGGCAAAGGACAAGAAAAGTTAATCCCCATCCATCGACACTTGGGAGGGAACCATGCGCCTACTCATCCTAATTTTCGCCACGGCACAGCTAGTCGCAGCCGACGCAGCCGACTGGCGGAGACCTGTGGCTACTTATTCCATCGTCGCCCGCGATTCCCTCAGCGGCCAGCTCGGCGTCGCCGTTCAGTCCCACTGGTTTTCCGTGGGGCCCATCGTTCCGTGGGCCCGTCCCGGCGTTGGCGCTGTGGCTACTCAATCTCTTGTTGATCCAGCCTACGGTCCGCTCGGCCTTGAATTGATGGCCATGGGCAAGACGGCTCAGGCCGCGCTCACCGCCCTGCTTGCAGGGGATGCAGACGCTGCCGTGCGACAAGTAGCCATGGTCGATGCCGCTGGGAACGTGGCTGTCCACACGGGAGAGCGGGCTATCGCTGCTGCTGGCCACCAGACCGGTGCCCAGTACAGCGTCCAGGCGAACCTGATGGACCGAGACAGCGTGTGGCCGGCTATGGCGTACGCCTATGAAAATGCCGAAGGCGATCTGACAGAGCGGCTGCTGGTGGCTTTGGAGGTCGCCGAGGCCGAGGGGGGAGACCTGCGCGGTCGGCAGTCCGCGGCCATTCTCGTGGTTTCCGCCGAGGATACCGGCAGGCCGTGGGTTGACCGCGTGTTCGACCTGCGCGTGGAAGACCATCCCGAGCCGGTGGAGGAACTGCGCCGCTTGGTGCGTCTGGCGCGGGCCTACCACAAGCTCAACGAGGGCGACGAATGGGTGACCGCGGGGGACATGGAGGCAGCTATGGATGCCTACCGCGAAGCGACGGAACTGGTGCCCGATGAGGCAACGGGTGGCGAGGCTCCGTTCTGGGTGGGTGTGACCTTGGCCTCCGAAGGGCGTGAGGAAGAAGCTGTACCCTATCTGCAACGGGCGCAGGCACAGTACGACCGCTGGGCCGACTTACTGCGGCGTTTACCGGCCTCTGGTCTGCTGCCAGCCGACGATGCGCTCATAGATCGCCTTACTACTGCCATGATCGGCGAGTGACGATTCTGGACGATAAAATGGCGGATGCATTTCTCAACGAATTAGCTTGGCAGCGGTCGTCCCAGCCTGCGCTCTCGACTATGACGACAGAGCAGACTTGGTGCCGGGTGACGCTCTACAATCCCACGGTGATAAGAGTCAACGGCCGGTACGAGATGTGGTATCTGGGCAACAGCAGTGCCACGCGCAACAACGACATGGATCTGGGCTATGCCGAATCGGAGGACGGCTTGCACTGGACGGCCTTTCCCGACAATCCCATTCTGCGCACGGGCGAGACCCCCGTGGGCCAAGCGTGGCAGACACCGCACGTCCTTTTTGATGCCGATGAAGGCCTGTACAAGATGTGGTTCGTGATGAGCCAGCGCCTCGGTACTACCAGCAAAGGCCCCCTTGTGCGGCAGATGCTTGGTTATGCTACTAGCTCGGATGGTCGACAGTGGAAAGTCCACCCCGAACCGCTCTATCCGAGTGGTCGCCGCCCCTGTGTACTCAAGGATGGCCCGGGCCGCTACCGCATGTGGATGAATTCTGCGCCAGCGGCAGACGATGATTTTCGTGCCATGGCCCGCCACATCTACCGCTTCACCTCGGAAGATGGTCTGCACTGGAGTCGCGATGCAGAACCAGCGGTCGTGGCCAATGAGACCCACAGGAGCATCGTCTATCCCTATGTCCTAGAAAACAACGGTGCCTACACCATGTGGTACGGCTGCCACATAGCGGACGGCATTTTCGAAATCTATGCCTCGACCTCGGCCGACGGCCTGCACTGGACGCACCACTTTGAGCGCTCGGCCTTCCCAGCCACGCGCCATCCCGACCACTTTGACGGCCGCTACACCTCAACGCCGTGTGTCCTCGCGGACGGGGACCGCTATCTGCTCTATTACTCGGCCCGCGATCGAGGCAATATCTACGGCGCGGGCGACGGCACAATACAGGTTGATCAAGACGGTATTTACCGCCATATCGGAGTCGCCGTCTACGAAAAATAGATGAGTGGGATGTCCTACTCGACGACAATCGAATGGATCGTGGCGGCCTCCATGGCCTCCCAGTCCACGGCGAGGCCGAGGCCCGGCCCAGCAGGCGCGTAAGCATAGCCGTCGGGTTGGGCGCGGATGACGTCTTGCATTCCGTATTCGTAGGGTTCGCAGGGAACAGACTGCTCGAAATAGGAGCAGTTGTCGTGCGCCAGCATCAGGTGCAGATTGGCTGCCGATACTAAGCTGTAGCCCCACGACATGATCTCGCATTTCATGCCGGCCGCTTCGGTGAGGGCGATTGCTTTGTTGGTCTGGGTTATCCCACCCATCATGGCTGCGTCGGTGCGGGCGCGGCCCCACGCCTTTGAATGGAGGGCTTCGGCAAAGGTGTGGAGGTCTTGGAACCAGTTGCCGGACGGCAGGATGGGAATGGTTACCCGACTCGTCAGCTCTCGGTAGCCGTCGAGATCCGAGTCGTGCAATGGGGCTTCAAACCACGTAAAACCCATTGCTTCGAGTTCTTGGGCGACTCGCAGGGCACCGTCGCGGTCGTAGTTGTTCTCGGCGTCGAGCATGAAGGCAACGTCGTTGCTAGGGTACTGCTTTCTGACGGCGCGGGCGAGTTCGAGGTCCAACTCGGGAATGCACCAAGTGTGGAACTTGATGGCCTTGAAGCCTTGGGCGATGAACTCCTCGGCGTTCTTCAGATAGGATTCGACATCTTCAAAGAGCGGAGTGCTGGCGTAGGCGGGGATTTTGTCGCGCGCTCCGCCCAACAGGCGATAGAGCGGCAGTCCCGCTACCTTGCCTGCCAGATCCCACAGGGCGATGTCGATGGCGGCCAATGACTGGGGCGGCAGCGGAAAGACGCGCGGCCTGATCTCGTGCCATATATGCTCCCGCAAGAGCGGGTCCTTGCCCAGCAGAATGGGGGCTAGGTGACGTATCGACTCGGCGGTATAGCGCTCGAAGTCAAAGGAGGTCGCGTTCCAGACGCCAGCTACGCCCTCGACGCCCTCGTCTGTATAGATGCGGACGATTGTATTGGTCGAGTACTGGTCCGGCAGATCGTCCGACCAGGTGAAGCGATCGACCGGCGGGGCTACGGTGCGTATTTCGACTTTGGTGATGTGCATGGAATACCTTTCGTGGGAATGAATTTATAAGGCCAATTCGGACGCGAGATTTTCAGGGTATATTTCAATTTGCTCTGCGTACTTCTCCCGCAGTTGGTTCAGGAAAGCATCAAAGCGCTCTTCAATGCGCTGGCCATTTGCCGAGCGCACCATCTTTTTTACGGTTTGCTGAACCTCGGGATGGGCAAAAGGTAGCAATCGGGCAGGGCGTTGCTCCAGCGTGCGAAACACGATGTATCCCGGCCAGATTTTTTCGCGTGGCTGGAAATGCACCAAGAAAGGTCCGCCGACTTTTCCCACCGGAGTTTTGCGGACGGCTGCTAACACTGCCGACATGGTGTGCGGGGAGTGGGCGTGTTGTTCGTCTTCCTCGCGGTGGATGTGGTAAATGTTATAGTGAAACCAAGCGTCGTGAAAGCGCGGATAACCTTGGGCCAAAGTCCACATGTCGGCTCCTTGGCGCACTTTTTCGGCGACGTCGAGTGCATCTGCTTCGTGGTGGAGCAGGATGGCTTCGTAGATGAGCAGATCGGGATCGGTAAACCAAGATAGATGCTCCTCGTAATAGATCCGCATAGAAGCTTCGTTGACAATTGGTGCTTCTGCTTCTAGGCGGCGCAATTCTTCGATCATTAGTAGCGATTGACGCTTTTCCAGATAGTGCTTCATCTCGTCGTCGTCGGCTAGTCCGGCCTGCAGAGCGGCTAGCGGCAGCAGCACGGAATCTACTGCCGTGCGTCTGGCGTACCGAGCGATGCTCGCGGTATCTACGGTTACGGGACGCCGTTGGGATGGGGTTGCTATGAGCCATTGTAGGTACTGCCCAAGTGTAACCTGTCCTCCTTCGTAGAGTATTAGCGGCCTTGTTGAGAGATCGTCCCCGTCGAACTCGGGAATGCCGTGAGAGGCGGTTTTGCCCAGTTTTACTAGCTGCAACCAGGTTTCTTCGGCTAGCTGTAGATTGAACTGCTTTCTGATGTTCGTGCGAAACTCCGCCGTGCGCACGGCAAGGCGATCCGCGTAGAGCCGGTCTTTGATTCTCTTCTTTAAGGACTCATAGGGCAGCGGGCGCTCGTCCTCCACGCGCACGATGTGGAAGTAGCCCTCTCTGCCTTGGAAAGGCTCAGACAGCTCGCCCAACTGCATGGAGAAGAGCACCTTGCTGACGGGGCCGATCATCAAGGACTCGTCCCAGTAGCCTAGGTCTCCTCCTTTATCAGCGGTCTGTTGGTCCAGGGAAAAACGACGAGCTAGCTCGGCAAAATCTTCACCGTCTAGGAGCGCTTGATGGAGCGTTTGCGCTTCTGCCGCTGTTTTCACCATGAGATGCCGTCCCCGCACCTCGCGTTTGGTGCGCAGGTCGCTGTTTTCGTAATAGGTTCTGATCTCTTCGTCAGAGACCGTTATATGGCTTTTAACCTCTCTTTCGATGAGGCGTTCTACGGCCCGTTGTCGGCCCACGCGTTCTAAACTGGCTAGTACCTGTGCGCTCTTATCCAGTTCCCTATTCTCGGCTTCTATGAACAGCAGCTCGCGATTGATAAGCGTCTCTAGGACATCTTGCTTTGATTTTTTTTGCTCCTGCGGGAGCTTGTCCCAGATCTGTTCCACCTGATCGATCGCGACAGTGCGATCGGCGATCCGCGCTGCTACGGAATGGTTTTCTGCGCATCCCAAGAGGAAAAGGACTATCGCTGCTATTGCCATGGGGCGCTACTCTGTAGGTTCAAGCTGGAGGAGAACCAGCAGCCATGTGCGCGCCCAATAGGCACTGTTGATATAAGGCGTCTCTGCGGTGGGCCAGTTCTGCCAGTAGGTTTCGTTGTGGGGAATTCTGTGGTACCACTGGAGTAGTGGGATGGAGGGCAACTCGCGCAGCCAGATTTCCATGGCTTGGCGAAAGAGTTCAAGCAGTTGTGGATCGTCGGGGGCCGTGCCGGCCATGCGATCGATGATTTGGTCGAAGTGGGCGTTTTGCCAGCGCCAGAAGTAGATAGCGGCCGTGCCGGTAGGTTGCACGTAGCGGCTGTGATAGAGGCGGAGGGTGAAGTACGGGTCGCGCACGCTGCCCGCGTTGCCGATCAGAAAGGCCCGGGCGTCGCCCACGGTCATGCGAGTGTAATAATCAGAAGTCATTCTGAAACCGGCATCAAAGCCGGCGCGGCGTAGCTGTTCGACTAACACGGGGACGATGTCGTGGAGATTCGGATGCAGGTCGATGGTGATTTTGAACGGCGTGCCTTCCTTGGTCCAGATGCCTTTTTCTAACACCCAACCTCGGCGCTGCATGATCTCCGCGGTTTTGGCTGGGTCGTGCGTGCCGACCGGATAGCGCGCGAGCAAATCTCCGATCTGGTCCATGAAACGACGCAGGGGAGGAAAATCTGGAAAGGGGAGTAGGGAATAGGTGCCCGCGCCCTGCCAACCGACCTCGACGAGTTGCTGCCGGTCAATGGCGTGGTTGATGGCCCAGCGGATTTCCGCATCTGCAAACGGCGCTTCGAGATTGTTAAAGCCCAAGGCGATGGGCCACCAATCGAGATAGCCGTAGGGTGGTTCGCGGCCGGTCCAAGTGGATACATCGGGATTCTGGTCGAGAATGGTTTTGATATTGGACGGGCGCAGATCCAGACAGGTGTCCATTTGGTTGCTGATCAGCAATTGCACCCTTTTGTCTTCGTCCATGTAGGGCAGATAGATCAGGCGTTCTACGCGCGGGAGTCGGCGAAAGCCTATCTCAGCCGCCCACCAGTCTTGCCGCAGATCCCAGATCCGCTGCTGAGGCTCGGAGCGGACGAGCCGGTAGGGGCCGCTGACTACGGGCCAACCGCGTTGGAGATCTAGGTTGGCAAAGGTTTTAGCGTCTTTCCCCTCCCAGATGTGCTTGGGGACAATGGGGATGCCGTTGCCGAAATTGTTAGTTAAATACTCGAATACGAAGCGCGGATTCGGCGATTTTAGCGCGATTTTTGCCTGTAGGTCGTCCACGACGCTGGCCTCGGCGACCCATAGCTCCATATCGACCGAGGCGTTGAGGACGGGCGCGTTCTGTTTGAGCATGTCGATTGTGAATACCAGATCTGCCGCGGTCCAAGACGTGCCGTCGCTCCATTTTACCCCGTCTCTGAGGTGGATGGTCACTTCGGTGAAGTCGTCGTTGTACTCGTGACTAGTTGCGATCCAAGGTATGAGGTTTTGTTCTTTGCCATAGGGGTTGTAGAAATAGAGCGGTTCGTAGAGGAAGTTGTGGCCGGTGCTGGAGATGCTGCCGGGGAGAAATGGGTTGAAGGAATCGTAGTCTTGAATCTGACCCGCGCAGGTGTTGGGCGGCGTGCAGTTCATTATGAGCGAGCGGTTGCGGGGGATGTCCGCTTCGTCGTTGACATTCCCGCCGCAGGCAAAGAGCAGACAGCAGGCGAGCAAGCCGCTCAACACGCAGTTAAGCATGGTGGGCAAATCTCCATAGTGAAAGTTGACATGTACTATGCTATTAAATAGCTTGAACGGGCAAAAGGGCGTATGTTCCAACCATTCAAAAAGGAGGTTTTAGTTGTTAGCAGAAAGAGCATATCTGACAAACAAAACAGCCAATTTAATCTCTAAAAGGAGGCTAACCATGAGAATCTGTGCTGTTTTTGGCGTTCTGCTGTTGGCTGCGAGCACGTGCTTTGCGCACAGCAACGCCAATGGTTTTGGGTATTTCGCTTTGGAATGGCCCTCGGATGTGACGTACGTCGCCGATGGCGAGGACGGAGATTGGGCGTGGTACGATCCCAATTTCATCATCACTCCCGACGAAATGGGCGAGGTCGTACAGCAGGTAATTCCAGACAAGAGCGATATTGATGTTTCCATCAGGACCGCTTGGACGCAGGCACCTGACAACCGCATCTATGGCTTTGTGCGGGTGACGGACGATTCGCTGCACGCGGCCGAAACGGACCCGGAGAACGGGTGGTTTGAGGACGATCTCGAAATTATTACCGATGGCGACCACAGCGGTGGCCCGTACCGCGATCCGAACCAAGTAAACGCGCAGCAGTGGACCATGCACGTGCAGGTGCCCGGTGGGTATTCGACGCCCTACGGCAACGGCACGACTTGGCTGCGCAAAGACGCCGACCCGGCCAAGCAGTGGGCCACGGCCTATATTGAGGCCGATGTCAGCCTCAGCCCTCCTGGCGCTACGCACGGATCGACCAATGTCACCCTCGGCTATGAGTACGCCATGCCGCTGTGGGTCAACTTGGAAAACGACGAGGCATCTACAGAGCGCGTGGTCCTGCAGCCGGGAATGACGGTTGGTCTCACCTATCAGCTAAACGAGGCCGATACGACGCCTTCTGAGGGTGCCGCTCGGACGCATCAGCTAGTCACCGGGGATGTCAACGGGGCGCATAGAGATCAGGATTTCGCCTCTGACTTTACCCTACTGACCGTAGGTGAGTACACTCGGGGCAGCGATGCTGGCACTGCGGTCGAAGGCAGTACTTGGGGAAAAATTAAGGCTACTTTCGACGAGTAACATTTCTCCATTTTATTTTTCAGCGGGGGAGGAGAGGTGTAATTATCTCTACTCTCCCGCTTTCGCGTTTTGTAGGACGTTTGGGAAGCACTTTACCATGAGTCCATACTTGAGTGTCTTGGTGCTGTTGGTGCTGGTCGGTTGTGGTCGCTATTTCCCAGGGCCGATCGAACCTGCGCCCGAAAATAGCCAAGAAGCCTATGCTTCGGTTGAGGACGACGGGACCATTATCGCCGTTTTCAATCGCCTCGAAGTTTCCCTGCGTCCCATGACGGACGAAGAGTTGAACCGGCAATTCGCCGACTACTCTGCGGCGGGTGCCAATTCCAAGAATCCCTATACCTTTGGCAACTGGAAGCCGCTGGGCGACACCTATACACCGCCAAAGTACACCGTCTTTTCGGTTCAAGTGAAAAACTACGAGTATCCCAAGGTGCATCTGGACCCCTCCCGCATAACGCTCGTCTCTCAACAGGCTGGCCGCGAGTACGATCCGCTCAATAGAAGAGATATCCTCGAATTCTATGCTTCTATGATTACCGGATATGCGGGCAATTCCTATAGCGTTTTCCAAGAGCGCAGGGAGATTCTGACCCGCACTATGTATCCAGACGAAGATGTTTTCAGTGGTCAGGAAGTCGAGGGGTATGTGGTGTTTCCCGCGTTACCCCACGATATCAATGAGTTTACCGTTCACCTCAGCGACGTGGCGATTCGCTTCGACTTTAGGCAGCAACCCGTCGAGACCATAGATTTGGCGTACCGGTTCCAGCGCGAGGTAGTCAGGGGGTATCAGCCGCCGGCAGATTGGGCACAGGAATGAGATTGCTGGCGGGCAGCCTCACTTTGTGTGGGATATGTTGTCTGAGTGTGCCGCTTGGGGCACAGGTCGAAAGCTATCGGGTCGGTGGGGACGGGCTTTCTTGGGATTCTCAGGCCGCAGTCGCCGGGGGAGTAGATATGCAAAACCCGGCTCTGATCCGTCCCATTGGCTTAGCAGCAACCGACAATATCCTTCGCTCGCTCGACTGGAGCGACTCGCCTACTTTGGACTTTGTCGCCGAAGGCCGTGCCCATATTTGGGACAACGCCGCGATCGAAGGCTCGGCCGCCGCCTTGGTCGATGGCGATGAGCAGACTTCTTCCGGCGACCGCTTCAAAGGGCTGGGCACCGATCAGACGGGTCGCATCTTTTTTTTAGACTTGGGGGCATCCTTTCCGGTCAATCGCCTGATCTACTTCCCTAGTCCATCTTTTCCCGACGATTTCCCCAGAGCCTTTGAACTTGCCGTAAGCGACGGCCGCGACTATACCCAGCAAGGAGCGCCACTCTATCAGGTCTTGAAGCGCGTTGATTTGCAGCCTGATCCGAGGACGGTAATCGACTTTCCAGTGCAGCTAATCCGCTTTATCAGGCTGCGCATCCTGTCGCCCAATCCATTTGAAATAGCGGAGATTCAAGCTTTTGGCACGGGTTTCGTGCCCAAGGGTACTTATCTTTCCAAGCTCATTGAATTGCCCACAGCAGCGATTCTTGGCGCGCTCTCTGTCAAAGCCACTAAGTTGCGCCGACAGCCGGACGGCGTCCTGCTGCCGACAGCGGCAGCCACCGCGTCCGTGGACCTGACTCTGCGCAACGGCACGGACGAGACTCCCCTGGTCCATTTTGAAATCGTCGATCGCGAAACGGGTTCAGAGCAGCCCACGACTGCAGACGCCTATGCCAAGCTGGCAGAGGATTTTCGCGGTTCCATCCTCGACGATGCCGAAAACTGGACTTGGAAGAATCCGATCCGAATTGACTCGACGGGGACTTTTACTTATCCCCTCGAACTGCCCGGCCCAAGGAAGTATTTTGATTTCCAGCTCTTTTTTCGCGGCACATCTACCGATCTCGTCCAGATAGATAGCTTGGCTATTAGCTACTCTCTGCCGCTGGCCGACCGCGCCGTAGGTGAGGTGGCCGTTCTCGCAGATCCGTTTCCCACCGATGGTATAGTCGCGGTGCCAGCCGGTCGCGATACCCTTTTTACCTATGACATCCGGGCGGAATTTGGCAGCGACGCGCAGGTTGGGTTCGATGGCTTGCACATTACGACCCAAACCGAACCGACGTTGCTCAAATTCGAGATGGGGGAGCCGCTCGTCGAAGTAGTGCCCGACAGCGTCCACGCGGATGCGCAGGGGCTGATGCTATACTTCCCATCGAATCGGATCACGCCGAGCAATAACCAGCCGCTGCGCGTTACCTTTCGCACGGCTATTCTGGTCTATGCTACTGATTTGGTGAGCCACTTAATCGACTCGGGGGGGCGTTTGCCCCAGCCGGTCGCTGCCGGCGATGCCAGTCCGAGTGTTGGCACCAACACCAATCGGGTCTTTTTCTCCAACGCCGCAGGGGGTGGGATTTTATCCGCGATGCAGATCGTACCGGCGGTGTGTACGCCCAATGGGGACGGCGTCAACGAAGAGAGTCGCATTGTTTTCCAAGTCCTGCGTCTGGTGCAGAAAGTCGATTTTTCCATCGGCATATACGATTTGGCTGGCCGCCGGGTGCGTCAGCTATTTTTCGACGCTTTGTCCGCCGGAGCCTACGAGCACACTTGGGATGGCCGCGATGCGACCGGTGAGCTGGTGCCTCCAGGGGCTTATATCGCGCGTATTGCGGCTGAGACTGAATCAGGGGAAGAGGTGTTGGCTAGGACGCTCAGTGTGGCATATTGAATTCAACGGCCGTCGATGGGACTGAAAGATTGCTTTGCATTCGCCCATGGTTTTAATGTAATATATCATAACACCTTCCACCCGAAAGGAGCCACACTATGAACTGTCGATCCATGCTAATCGCCTGCTTGGCAACACTGGGGTTAGCCGTCGCTGGCTGGGGGCAAGCTGACAGTAAAATCGCGTTTACCTCGTGGCGCGAGGGGTCCGGGGATGTGTGGATTATGAATGCGGATGGGAGCGACCCCGTCAACTTAACCCAAGGCCGGC
>VXZF01000174.1:0-1479 GCA_009845645.1 Gemmatimonadota bacterium
GGAACCGACCAACATTTTCTGCATTGGGCTACACTACCGCGAGCACGCGGCCGAATCCGGCCTCGAACCGCCCGAGCAGCCCGTCGTCTTTGCCAAGCCCACGAGCGCAGTTTGCGGCCCGGGCGACCCGGTCCTGCTGCCAGCCTGCTGTCGCCGCGGCCCGGAAGTTGACTACGAGTGCGAACTCGCGGTGGTAATCGGCAGGGCCGCCCGCAATGTGGCGCGAGCCGATGCCCTCAGCTACGTGCTCGGATACACGTGCGCCAACGACGTATCAGCCCGCAAGTGGCAACTCCACGGCGGCGGCGGTCAGTGGATCCGCGGCAAGGGCTTTGACACCTTTTGCCCGTTGGGGCCGGTGCTGGTCACAGCCGACGAAATCCCCGACCCGCAAACCCTCGGCATCCGCACGATCCTCAACGGTGCGACCATGCAGGACCACACCACCGGAGACATGATCTTCTCGGTCGCCGAACTAATCGAATTCCTCAGCGAAGATACGACCTTGCTGCCGGGCACGGTCATCCTCACCGGCACCCCGCAGGGCGTGGGTTTTGCACGCAAACCGCCCGTGTGGCTTACCGCCGGCGACGAGGTAATCGTGGAAATAGACCAGATCGGCCGGCTGCAAAACCCAGTGGAAGCGGCCTAGCGTTCACTCTTCCTTAAACATTCCGAAGGCAAAGGCTTCGGGGAGTTCCTCGAAGATGATCTCCCCCTCGGCGTCGGTCTCCAACAACTGGGCCATATAGTCGTACCACTCTTCTAGGATGGGCACTTGGCGGCTCTTGAGCCAGTCTTCCTCGGTGGGGGCGACCGCGTGGATGATGAGGTATTCGTCCAAGCGGTAGATGGCCATGCTGACCTCGTTGTCGGTCATGCTGTCGGCGATTTCGGGCCACAGGTCGTCGTGGGCTTGTTTGTACTCGGCATACGCATTGGGGCGTAGCCGCATGGCCAATCCAATCGAATACATAATGGTCTCCTTAATTGTTAGGAATCGCGCGCCGTTTGACGCAGATCGATTGATAAATATGCGAATTAATTAAGAGATATTCAGAAAATGACGTAAAGTTCTTTTTTTTCTATTCTTAGCCATTTTTTCCTTGACAATATATCACCTTGAAACTGAAACTAAAAGGCAGTCAAAAACCGTGCAAAGCAAATTGCACATCACCATAGGAGAGGAGGGCCTCAAAGAATGAATCTCTTCGCATGTCGATTCTCGTGTAGTCTCAGGAGTTTGCTCCCCGATGGGGGCGGCCATACGGTCCCAAATATGCGGGCTACGAACAGCATCCGAGCGTTGCGCGTTCGTCCCAATCCCTAGGATACACGCACGACTCTTCAGGTTGTGTGCATCGGCTGGCTAAAACGCACAGCCGAATCGGGAATCCACCTCGCATTCGCAATGTAATCGTCTCGGGCGATTGACCGCGCGTGCAAGGGCTTTCCCACGGGGATTTCGGGACAGCGCTT
>VXZF01000174.1:1489-12350 GCA_009845645.1 Gemmatimonadota bacterium
CGACTCTTCAGGTTGTGTGCATCGGCTGGCTAAAACGCACAGCCGAATCGGGAACTCACCTCGCATTCGCATCGTCTTAGGCGATTGATTGCGCGTGCAGGGGCTTTCCCACGGGGTTTTCGGGACAGCGCTTTCGAGAAGGAGGGCACTTTTGCGTCCCGGAAACCGGCGATACATCGATTTCGATACAGCCGCTTTCCAGCGGCTTTTTTAATGGCTGCGGCGCAAAAATGCTGCGGCTTTTTTCGTTGAATTTCGTCGAACTTCGCACCAATTGAAGATCTGGAGAGAAAACAACTCATGCGCAAAATCGAGCCAGAACGCATCAAGCGCGCGGCGCGCATTTACGCGAGCAATCAAGAGGCTAGCCGTGCGCTGGGTATTGCCCCGGGCAGTTTCAGTCGGCTCTGCCGGCTATATAAAATCGAAACCCCCTATGCGCGCAAACGGCGGCGGCGCGAGGAGTTTGGCCGCCAGCGCGACGACGATCTCTTGGAAGACATCGACATTGACCTGCAAGAGATCAAGGCGCTAGAGGAGGTCCTCGACCTCAATTAATAGGCTTCGCATACTGCGCTCGGCCAGCGGAGAGTTGGTGGACGTTTTCGTCCGCTAGCTCTCCGCTTTTTTTGTTCCAATCCATGCCTCGACTTTTATTAGGGTCTAAAAAGGAGGAAATCATGCCTAGCGCAAAGTCGTTACAGCAGCTTTGTCGCCAAACTCTGCCGCTGATGTTGCAGCAGGCGAATGGACAGAAGATGATGGCGGCGGTGCGAGATGTGGTACAAACTGATCGCTGGAATTCATTTGACCGCTTCGGCGACACGACCGCCACGCTAACTAGCCGCTACGAGGCCGCGGGCGCACGCGTGGAGGTCGAATCCATCCAAACCGGAGGGCGACTGGGGTCGGGCCGGTGGATCATCCGCGAAGCCGCCGATGTAGCGGGCGCGACCGTGGACGTGGTACACCCGCTCACCGAACGGGTACTGGATTGGCAGAAGAATCCCTGGCACGTCATCCAGTGGAGCGCGGCGACCCCAGCAGATGGTTTGCGGCTGCGACTGGTGATTCTCGACCAAGTCGAAGACATCCAACGGCAGCCAACCGACGGACTGGCTAGTGCAATTGTGCTGACCAAGCTAGACCCGCGCTCCAACCTCGGTCTTTTAGCCGCTAAGGGAGCCACCGCAGTCATCGCCGACCGGCCGGTGCCCAACCTGCCCAATGCAGTGGCGTGGACCAAATTCGGATGGGGTGCAATACCCCTAGCTCATGCGACAGCGCGGTTGGTGGGCTTTGTGATCTCTGAGCAGCAAGGGAAGCGACTGCGGCGGCTAGCGCAGCAGCGCGGCCCCTTGACCCTGCACGTACGAGCCGACATCCGCAAATACGTCGGCAGTCACGACGTGGTCAGCGGCATCATCGAGGGAGCAGGCGATCCGCAGGACGAAGTTTGGGCCATCGCGCACAGTGGCGAGCCGGGAGCCATAGACAACGCTTCGGGCGTGGCCACCACCCTGGAGATCGCCCGCGTGATCGAAGGGCTTATTCAAGCGGGAAAACTCGCGCGCCCCAAGCGCACCATTCGCCTGCTCAACGCCTATGAGTGCTACGGGTTCTTCGCCTATCTAGAGCGGGTGCGGCGCTTGCAGACCCCTTTGGCTGGTGTGTGTATCGACACGATCGGCTCCCGACCCGCCGTCTGCGATGGCCGGCTGGAGTGGCACGCGACGATCCCCATGTCGGCTGGCTTCGTCGATCGGGTCGGCGCGGCTATCTTGCGGGCCGGGGTGCGGCAACACAAGCCTGGCTATCGCGTGCATCTAGCGCGATTCATGTCGACGTCTGACACCTTGATCGGCGATCCCCAGTACGGATTTCCCTGCCCTTGGATCACTACCCATCACCGCAAGAGCGGGCGCGGCTTCGACGCCTACCACTCTTCGGCCGACGTGGAAGCTCTGCTCAGTCCGCGGGGACTGGAGACCTGCGCGGCCTCAATGGCGGCCTATCTGTACTATCTGGCCAACATGGGCAGCCGCGAAGTGAAGGAGTTGGTCCGCACCGAGACCCAGCATTTTCTCTCTGTATTGCAAAAGAAAGAGCGGCCCCGCGCCGAGGTCGAATACGTGCGCGAGGCGCACAGTCGCAGTGTGCGGCGGCTCACGCGCTGGCTTTGGGGAGGCAGTCGGCGCGAGGTCTTGGAGGCTATGGACGATAGCGAGCGGCAAGTGGCGGTAGCAGCAACCGAGGCCGCGCTGCCGGACAAGCGAGCGCGACGCACGGCCCAAGCGCGACTGGTACCGCGGCGCACGGCCGTGCTCTCGCCCACCGCTGAGAACGCACCCGCCGCGATCAACGCGCGCATCTCAGCCGCAAAGCTATCGCCGTGGGCGCTGTTTTGGGCCGATGGACACCGGAATTTGGGCGAAATCGCCGAGCGCATCGCCTGCGAGGAAGCCGACTATCCAGCCGGGCCGCGGACGGAAGGTCCCATCGCCGTCGATCGAGTGCACGAGTATTTCGCAGCACACGCCGAATTGGGCTATGCCGAGCTGATCGACCCAGCCAATATGATTGGCCGCAAGGAACTGGTGCGCGATTTGCGCCGCTTGGGCGTCACCCCAGGCATGGATCTAATGGTCCACAGTTCCCTATCGGCTATCGGTTTTGTCGAGGGCGGTGCCGAGACTGTCGTCGATGCACTCTTGCAGGCGGTTGGCAAGCGCGGGACCCTGTTGGCCCCTTCGTTCAATCACCGCGCGGCAAAAGTCTTCAACCGGCTGACCACGCCCACCACCAACGGCACCATTCCAGACGCGCTGTGGCGGCGCACCGAGGCCGAGCGCAGCATGCAACCCACCCACGCGGTGGCGGCGATTGGGCCGCGCGCTAGCTACTATTGTCAAGGTCATCTCGAAGCTGGGATCTGGGCGCAAGACAGCCCAATCGGCAAACTGGTCCACGACGGCGGCTACATTCTCGCGCTGGGCTCGACGCACGATACGAGCACGGCCTATCACGTGGCCGAGATGTCCGTGCCCTGCGGCTGCATTGAATCTTTTGCAATTCCAGACCGCATCGTGCGCGAGGACGGGACCGTAGAAGAGGTCTTGGGGCTGGCCTTTCGCAATGGCTCCTGCCCGGTTCCAACCCACAAGCTGGACTCAACCCTCGACCGGAGAAAGTTGCAGCGGCGGGGCAAGGTCGGGCAGGCCGAATGCGAATTGGTGAAGGCCCACGACCTGTGGCAGGTGCGGCGCGAACACCTGCGGCGCGTCTGTCCCACCTGCACCGTCAAGCCCCAGACCGCGCGGTGAATAGATCGCTACCCTCTCCGTATGGCCGGCACCTCCGGGGCAGTCAAGACGAGGGACTCACCGATGCCGCAGGCCGCTCGCATCTGACGCTGCGCGGCTTTTGGGTCGGCGCGTTCCTCAGCTTCTTCCTGTCCATTGGTGCGCCCTACGCCAACATGGCGATGCGGGCGACCAACATGGCCTTCGACTTCAACACTCCGGGGGCCATCTTTCTGTTTTTGGTGCTGGTCGGCTTGCTCAACACGCTCTTCAAGCTCGCCGCCCGCGACTTCCGCCTAGCAGTGGGGCTAGCCCTGCTGGCCACGGGCGGCTTTTGCGGCTATTGGGCCAGCCGGGGTGCGGTCGATTGGTACTCGCCTGGTTTTTGGTTTGGTGCCTTCCTTGTCCTCTCTTCGCTGTGGAACGTGCCCGTGGTGCAGCGCGGGGGCACCCTCGCGCTCAATCGCGCTGAACTCGTGTTAGTGTACGCGATGTTGCTGGTCGTCTCCGCCCTCTGCACTATGGGGCTGACGCAGCAACTCTTGCCAGCTCTCACCGGCATTTTCTACTACGCCTCCCCGACTAACCAATGGGCCGAAAAGCTCTTCCCGCTCTTTCCATCGCAGCGCATCCTCGTCGATGACGGCACCGGCAACCGAGGCTTTTACGAGGGCGGTGCGCTCGCCGACATTCCCTACGCCACTTGGGTCGAGCCACTGTGCTGGTGGGCACTACTGCTCCTCTCGCTGTACGTGGCGATGGTATCGACGGCCGTGGTCTTGCGCCGACAGTGGGTCGAGCGCGAGCGGCTGGCCTATCCGCTGACCCAGCTTGGGGAGGCCATCGTGCAAGGCGAGCGCGGCACCGGGCTGTTCAACGGTTTTCTCAAGCACGGTGCCCTGTGGTGGGGCGCGGCCTTGCCGCTTGCGTACGGTAGCCTCAAGGCCCTGCACCAATACTACCCGTCTTTGCCCAACTTCGGCCTGATTTGGTTTCTGCCGTCGTTTATCGGCCAGCAGAACCTGCAAATCTGGATCAGCTTCGCGCTCGTTGGATTTTCCTATCTCATCAGCACTCAAATAGCAGCCGGCATCTGGATTTTCTATCTGCTCTCCAAGGTCGAAGCCGAATTCCTCGCCCTATCCGGCCTCAAATCCACTAGCAAATTCGTCTATGGGGTCTCGTACGAGCCGCTCTTGGCCTATCAGGGCGGCGGCGCGCTCATCGCCATGGTGCTCTTGGGGCTGTGGACGGGGCGCGGCCACTTGCGGAACGTATGGCGCAAGGCCCGCAGCCGCCATGCGGACATCGACGACGGCGATGAAATTATGTCCTATCGAGCGGCCGTACTCGGAGTACTCTTCGGCACTGGAGGTATCGTCGGCTGGCTGTGGCTGATGGGCACTCCGCTCTGGGTCGGCGCGCTCTTTGCAGCGGTGGTCCTATTGGTGTTTATCGGCATCTCGCGGGTCGTGTGCGAGGCTGGCCTAGCGGCTGTGCGCTCGCCCATGATCGCCCCAGACCTCATCGTGCAGGGCATTGGCTCGCAGACAATCGGTGCGGCTGGCGTCTTCAACCTCTCCTTTGCTTACATCTGGTCGGCCGACATCCGCATCTTCCTGCTGGCCATGGTCGCCAACGGCTTGAAGCTGATCCAAAACATGGACCGCCGCAGTCGGCGAGTCGTCTTCTGGGCGCTGGTGGCGGCCATCTTTATCGGCGTGACGGGATCCTGCTGGATGGTCTTTCACCTCGCCTACAAGTACGGGGGCATCAACCTCGATAGCTGGCGCTTTCGCGGCGGCCCATCCACCATCTACAACGCGGCGCAGCGCGCGCTAGAGCCAGCCGGAGCCGACTGGTTGGGACTGACGTTTTTCGCTGGTGGAGCCGTGATTATGGTCCTTTTGACTTGGGCGCGGCATCACGTCTTGTGGTGGCCCTTCCATCCAATCGGCTTCCCGATTGGCGCGAACTTCATGCTCGACAAAATCTGGGCTTGCGTGCTCTTGGCTTGGGCGCTCAAGAAGCTGATCTTGCGTTTTGGCGGGGCGGCGCACTATCGGACGAGCCAGCATTTCTTCATGGGTCTGATTATGGGCGAGGCCCTGTGCAACGGATTGTGGCTGGTCATCGACTACTTCACCGGCAAGATCGGCAACGCCGTTTTCATTCTGGGGTGATCTCATATTCCTTGACATTGCGGGAAGGCGGGCCTATCTCTTTTGCGCTATGAATAGACTCTTTTTCTGCCTCGCCACAGCGCTCATCGCCTGCGTTGGCCCCTTCGCCGGTAAGAAGGTTCTGCCTTGGCTTGCGGATCCCCCCATGCTCAAAGCGACCTTCTCCAGTGAAGAGGCCGCCGCGCATCTGGTATGGTCCCCAGTGTCTTCAGCGAGCTTTCTCTACGGCGAAATCCAGCGCGCCGCAGGAGGCGAGTTCGCGACCATAGAGCGCGTGGAATCCGCAACCGACACCACCTTTACAGACGCCGGTCTGTTGGCCAACACCCATTATAGCTACCGAGTCGTCAGCTTCTTCGGCGCAGACGAAACCGTACACGAGTTGGCCAGCACGACGGTCGCGGGCGGGTTCCACCGCCGCATCGCAAGCTGGTCACTCGACAAAGGCACGGCCCCTACTCGACTGGCCATTAGCAGCAACGGCACGGTCTTTGTCGTCGGCGTGGGCACTGGGCGCGTCGAGCGCTTCGACCGCACGGGCCGCGCTTTGGACGCATGGGTCTATACCACTGAGCCGCTGGCCCGTATGGAAACGAGCGCGCTGGACGGGCCGGCACTGGCCCTCGACGACGAAGATCATCTCTACGTGATGTACAATCTGCACCGCCCAAGCCAGAAGCCAGAGGCCTTTTGGGCGAAATTTGCCCCAGACGGTCGGCTGTTGTGGACGCGCCCACTCGCCGGATTGTTCGCCCGCCACATCGTCATTGACGGCGATGCCATATACATCGAAAGCATCAGCCAATTGCAGCTATTCGACCAAGCCGGCGAACAGCAAATTCAGTACGCCATCCCGGCTCTGTTAGTGGCTAGTCTGCGGCTTTGGCAAGGGCATTTCGCCGCGCTAATCGAGCCGTTGGCCCTGCGCGCCGACGATTGGCAGGCACCTCGGCTAGTCGTGTACGACGACCCGCAGCGCGCCGCGGCCAGCCGCGTCATCGGCCGCGATCCCAAATCGCATCAGGACCGCGGCAATGGGCTTTTGCTGCGGCCCACCGATTTTGCCGTCGATGAAGCCGCCGACCGGGCTTTCGTGGTCAATGCCGGTCACAGCCGCATCGAGGTATTCCAGCGCGGTGTCTATCTGACGCGATGGGGCGAAGAGGGCGGAGGCGACAACCAATTCCGCTTCACAGGCCGCCTCCAAGTTGTCGTCGATATGGCTACTGGCGAGGAGGACAAGCGCGAGGTGGTGGCCGGCGGCATAGCCCGCGACGCCGAAGGGTTCATTTATGTGGCCGATACCTTCAACGATCGAATCCAGAAGTTCCAACCATGAAGTCAGTGCTCGCATTGCTATTGCTGGCCTTGTTGTCCGGCGAGGGCCAGGCCCAACTCCAGGACAAGCGGACGTACAACCTCTGGACCAAAGAGAAGATCCGCTATCTCAACGCCAAGGTCACCATCAATCCCTACAACCCGCAACTGCGCGTCCTCCTCGCCAACGCGTACTTTGACGACGGGCAAAAGTACGAAGCCAAAAGGCTGTTGCTTGAGGCGTTGGAACTCGACCCCGACTACGCCGAGGCGCATTGCAATCTCGCAGTCATGCTCCACGGCCAGGGATACGAGCGCGAGGCCAAGCACCACTACGAAGAAGCCCTGCGGCTGGACTCGCTAATGGTCGAAGCCATGGCTGGACTGGGAACCTTGCTCTGCCGCACCGAGCGCCAAGTCGAGGGCCTTGAATACCTCGAAAAAGTCATCGCGGTCCAGCCCGATCACGTCAACGCTCGCTTCAACATGGCCGTGGCGTATCACAAGGTCGGTGATTTCAAAAAATCCATCGAACACCTAGAGACCTTGCTGAGGGTTGATTTCAATTATCGCGGTGCGCGCCGCGCACTGGCCCGCGCTTATTACAGCCTCGGAATTTTGCGGCTGCAAGCCGAACAGCCCGAGTTGGCACTCCCCGTGCTGATCAAGGCCGTCGAATACGAGCAAGACAACGACAGCATGTTCTTCGCCAAGGGCCTCGCCCACCTCGATAGCGGCGACCTCACCGGAGCCGAAGCGGCCTTCAAGCAGGTCATCGCATTGTCCGGTGATCACATCCCCGCCCTGCACAACCTCGGCGTAATCTGCGAAAAAACCGAGCGATATGCGGAAGCCGTCCAATACTACGACAAAGTCCAGCAGCTAGCCCCACATCTATCGACGATCGAAGCGGTCAAACACGCTTCGTACGACGTGAATTACCTGACCGAATGAGTTTGACTTTTGCTCGGTTAAAGCGTACACTTGACACTTTTTGCAAGCCGCTATAGCGGCTGCTTTTTCCATACGTGGTGCGTAAAACGACGCCACCGTTTCATTCCTTTAGGCGAGAGCAATGGCCAAAGAAGAAGCAATCGAAGTCCAAGCAGTGGTCAAAGAGGCCCTGCCCAACGGCTACTTCAAGTGCGAGATGGAAAATAGCCACGAGATTATGGCCCACGTCTCCGGCAAGATGCGCAAGTACTACATTCGCGTGCTTCCGGGCGACCAAGTCACCGTGGCCCTTTCGCCCTATGATTTGAGCCGCGGACGCATTACTTTCCGCAATCGCTGAGACGTCGCAAGACCACCCAAGCGCCGTCTCGACGAGCCTCACACCCGACGAAGGTCACATGGAGAGGAACCAGACCAGTACGCATCGGGCTTGGCCCTTCCAAGAGGCGGCACAGATTGTCAAGCAGCGCCGGCCCAGCAAAGATCGCCCGGTACTATTCGAGACCGGCTTTGGCCCCAGCGGCTTCCCCCATCTAGGTCACTTTTCCGAAGGCGTCCGCACCTCTTGGGTGCGCAATGCCTGTGAGTACCTCTACGAACTAAAAACTCGCCTACTCTGCTTCAGCGACGACATGGATGCCCTGCGCAAGGTGCCTAGCAACTTTCCGCAGCCCGACATGCTCGCCGCCCACCTCGGCAAACCCGTACACGCCATCCCCGACCCTTTTGGTTGCTGTAAGAGTTTTGGCGACCACATGAACGCCAAGCTGTGCGAGTTTTTCGACGCGTCCGGCTTCGACTACGAGTTCCAAAGCTCACGTGCTGCCTACAAGCGTGGCGACTTTGACGAAGGGCTTTCGATTCTCCTAGACAAAGCCGAGGAGGTTCGCCAGATCATCGTGCCGACGCTGCGAGAACAAAACCGCCAGCACTGGTCGCCGTTTTTCCCGATTTGTACCAACTGTGGCTCGATCATGGCCACGCGCGTCACCGCCTACCACCCCAGCCGGGACACCGTGAGCTTCACTTGCGACCTTGACACCAGCCACTACACTGGGTGTGGCGAAAGCGGCGAGCAGTCGGTGCTCGGCGGCAACGCCAAGGTGGGCTGGAAAGTCGATTGGGCACTGCGCTGGTACACCTACGAGGTCGATTATGAAATGTACGGCAAAGACCTCATCGACTCGGTTCGCCAGTCCTCTCGCATCGTGCGCCTGATGGGCAAGCAGCCGCCGGTCGGCTTGTGCTACGAGTTTTTTCTCGACGAGGAAGGGCGCAAGGTGGCGAGCAGCACCGGCCGCATGGGAGTGACGGTGGATGCGTGGAAAAAGTACGCGCCAATAGAATCCCTGCTCTTCTTCCTCTTCCAGAATCCCAAGCGAGCCAAGCGGCTGCACTGGGACATCGTCCCCAAGTGCGTTGATGACTATCTCGATGTGCTGCGGCGCTATCCCGATGTGGCAGAGGAGCAGCGCCCCGAACAGGCCCTGTGGCACATTGGCGACCGAGGTAAAGACGTGCCTGATTACGCTTCTCGGGTCAACTTTTCGACCGTAAACAATCTGATCGCAGCTCTGGGCGTAGATTCGGTCGAAGTGTTAGGGGAATATCTGGCGCGTTACGACGCACAGGCTTCCACTTATCCGCAGGTAACGCAGGCATTGGTGGAGAAGGGGCTTAACTACTACCGAGACGTGGTGCTGCCGAACAAGCAGTTTCGTCCGCCTACTGATGAAGAGCGGGCGCTCCTAGGTCAGTTGGCCGAGCGGCTGAGCGCGGTCAATGGGGCCACCGAGGAGGAGTTGCAGGCCATTCCGTTCGACTTGGCCCGCGAGGCCGAAATTCCTCCCAAGGAGTTGTTTCGGATGTTTTACGAAGTGGTACTCGGGCAGGAGCGAGGGCCGCGATTTGGGTCGCTTGTGCAGCTAGTGGGGAAGGAGCAGGTGGTGAAGATGGTGCGAGAGAAAGCGTAGCGTACATAGAGACATTCGATGGAATTGCGAGGGTGCGGTAGGTGCCGCGCCCTCTTTTTTTACGGAGTAAATCGTGGCAGAACAACAAGACCTTTTTTCCGAAATCATGCCGCCGGCTAAGCCCCGGCACGTCGAGCGTATGCAGCAGGTGCAGGAGGGGCTGCCCGCGCAGCTTTTTTTGGGGACGACGAGTTGGTCGAATGAGGATTGGGAAGGGCTGATCTACCCAGAGGGTTGCGCCGCGGCCGACTACATCGAGCACTATGCTAAAGTCTTCAGGAGTGTGGAGATCGACTCGACTTGGTACCGAGTGCCAACGCCAAAAGCAATAGAAGGATGGCTGCGGCGGACGCCTCCGAACTTTCGCTTTACCGCCAAAATTCCCCGCGTGATCAGCCACGAAAAAATGCTCGTGGACTGCATGGGGGAAATGGAAGAATTCCTCGACGCGATGGCCCCATTGGGCGAGCGGTTGGGGCCGCTGCTGATGCAGTTTCCATACACTGCGCGGGGACAGGACGCGCACGAAAACGAGTACGGCAGCGCGTTCACCGAGCGCCTAGCAGAATTTTTGCCGCAGCTTCCTACGGGCGAATTCCGCTTTGCGGTGGAAGTGCGCAACGGGAGTTGGCTGCGGGCGGAACTATTAGATCTGCTGCGCGAACATGGAGTGGCACTGGTGTTGAACAACTACTACACCATGCCGGGCTTATCGGATACCGTCAAGCGGATCGATCCAGTAACGGCTGACTTCCTCTACGTCCGCTTTTTGGGCGACCGCAAAAAGATGGACGCTTACGTCGAAGAGCGGATCCGTCGCGGCGAACAGGAGCGGCATTGGGACCGCCTCGTCTGGGACCGCGCCGCCGAAACCCAGCAGTGGGCGCGACAGGTGCGAGAGTTGGCACAGACCGTACCAGAGCAGCCCGCGTACGTATTTTTCAACAACCACTACGCCGGATACGCGCCCGGTTCACTCGGCCTTTTTGCCCAGGCGTGGAAGGAATGAGCGACAACTTCGACGCCGAGACGGGTTTGTCGCGGATGGCGAGTAGCTATAAGGTGAATTAGCGAGGACGGGCTATACGGTTAATTAAATATTCAAACATATAATGGTGAAGCGGTGCGGCTC
>VXZF01000714.1:0-7148 GCA_009845645.1 Gemmatimonadota bacterium
GCGGCAAACAAGCGGGCGTCGCTGTGCCAATCTCGGTTGCGGACAATGGTGCGCGCACCGCCCAGTACGACCGCACACAGCACGACCACCCAAATTAGTCGTCGCTGTCCCGGACTTCTCCGCAACCAGCACTGCCCGGCCCATCCCCAAGTCAGGGCTACTGGGATCATGGCCAAGTGCAGATAGCGCTCGGCCATGCCGCTGGGCGCGAGGAAAAGCAAATTGGCCACCGGCAGCAGGCACGCGGCAAAGAATGCGCTGGCAAAGATGAGAAAGCGCGAACGCGCCACCCAAGGCAGCGCGATCAACGCGGCCACACAGGCCAAACCCGCGATGAACCACAGGTCCCAAGGTGACGCCACTGGGGGAATCGACGCATACGAGTAATCCGCCGATAAATGCAGCGGCGCAACGATCAGCAGCAAATAGCGCGGCAGAATGGCCACGGCCGTGCCGAGCCGCTGCCACGGATCAAGGTCGGCCAAAAAATTGGTAGAGACCGGCCCAGCAGGGGCGTCGGCCAACGCCAGCCAACGCAACGCCAAGACGCCGAGCAAGGCCACTCCATATCCCCAGTGTCGCTTGCTCCAAGCCGCTACCCCCTCCCGTGAATCGGCCAAGAAAAGCGCGACCGGCAAAACCATCGCCGTCTCCTTCGCTAGGCACGCCCCCGCGTACAGCAAATAGGCTAGTACGCGCCGTTGCCGATGCGCTAGCAAAGCACTCAGCGACAACAGGCTGGCCAGCAAGTCGCCCCGCGCCGAAATCCAAGCTACTACTTCGGTCTGGAGGGGATGGCTCGCGTACAGCAAGGCCGCCCACAGCGCGGCGCGATCCTCGCCGAGCAGGTCTCGGGCCAATGCGTATAGGAGCAGGCTATTGACCGCGTGCAACAGGATGTTGGTCAGATGATAGCCCCAAGGGGCTTCTCCGAAGAGCTGGAAATCGAACCCCAGCGAGAGCAAAGTGAGCGGCCGGTACAGCTCCAGCCCCATCCAGCTAGCGCCAAAAAGCTCGCCTAGCGCCAACCCGCGCACCGCATCGCTAGCGAGGTACGCCGAGTCGTCGAACACAAAGCCGTTGCCCAAGGTGTTGGCGTAACACGCCAGGGCCAACGCCGCTATGTAGATAAAGTGCGAGGTCAAAAACCGATTTCCTTAAACAAATGTTTCTTTGTATAATGCAAAGTAATTTATGAACGTGCTAAGCAGAAATGTTTTGCGGCGCAGATGCGCCACGGCGTGGACGGCGTTGGTTTTGTCGGTCGCGTGCAGCCAGCAAGACGCGCCGCCAGTAGCCCTAGTCGGCGACGTGCCTATCACAAGTGCCGAGCTGCGCCAATTTGCGTCAAACGTACTGCCGGGGCTGCGTCCGGCCCAACAGGGACCAGCGGCGCGGCAGTCCTACTTGCAGACCTTGATCGACCGCCAGCTCATGCTGCACCACGCGCACGAAATAGGGATCGACCGCGAGCCGGCCGTATGGGTCGAGCAGCTACTCCAGCGGCGCACCTACTTAGCGAACCTATACCGGAAGCGCGACCTGCATCCCCAAGCGCAAGTTACGGACGCGGACATCGCCCGCTTTTTCTCCGAACACGATCTCGGGCGCGAGCGCCTCATGACCGCCATTTTGGTCCAGACCAAGGCCGAAGCACAAGCGATCCAGCGCCAACTCGCAGCCGGCGCTTCCTTTGCCGAACTCTCTGCTCAACACACGCTCGATCCGCGCGCAGCCGCCCAGCGCGGCCGGATCGGCTTTGTCAATCGCTCCATGGCCAGCCGCCTCGGAGTGCCAGAGGTAGTATTCGATCACCAGCCGACCGGCGTCGTATCCGAGCCGTTGCCCTTGGGGCGGCGATTTCACTTGGTGCGCTTTATCGAGGATCGCCAAGTAGAAGTCGATAGCCAGCGGGACTTGCTCGCCCGCGAGTTGGCTAAAGCCAAGAGGCGGGAGGTCGAAAAGAAGCAGGTCGAGCTCCTCGCCTATGAATTGGGCTGGCATTTGACTGCGCAGGGCCTAGCCGCCTTGCCATCGCGCGAGAATGCGCCCCTGTTCGCGTATGCCAACGGTCAGGTCTCCACCGAAGAATATCTAGAAGTTCTGCAAAAGCATCGGGTAACGCGCCCAGAGGCGCTGCAAGACAGCGCGACCATTGCGGCCTTTGCGCGCCGCGCTATCCTGCCGGAACTCGTTTTGGCCGACGCGGCCGAAAAGGCGGGCTATCACCAAGAGTTAGAGACCGCAGCGCATTTGGCCAAGGCCGACGAAGAATTGCTACTCAAAGCCGCGTATCAACGCCAAGTAAGCGCCTCAGTCACCGTGGACACCGCCGCTGTCGAGCGCTATATCGCCGCGCATCCCGAGCGATTTACCATTCCGGAGTCCATCTGCTTTGACGAGTTGATCGCGCCCAGCCCGCAAGAGGCGCAGCAACTCAAAGAAACCTTGACAGGCCAAGAGGATTTGGCCGCCTTGGCCAAGGCCCGCGGCTTCCTGTTGCGGCCGCGGCGCGCCGACGGTCTCGTCTGCATGCACCGCTACAACAGCATTCCGTATCCCCAACTCTGGCGCGCCCTGCAACAGGCCGAGATAGGTGTCCTTAACGGCCCGGTGCGAACCCGCGAGGGATTTGCCTTATTCGTGGTGGTCCGCACCGAGCCAGCCCGCCCAGAGCCGCCACAGCAGGCGCGGCAACGGGCGCGAGCGACTCTCGTGCAGCAGGCCGAACAAGCGCGCTTTGACCAATGGATTGCGTCGCTGCGAGAAAAATACCGCAACGAAATCGACATTTCCGCCGAGCAACTCGCCGCCGCCCTGCCCGATTCGCTGCTAGCTAACCTAGCACCGCGCGAGTGAAACCTTGGAGCGAATTCCCATGATTATCCAACGCATACCCTTACGCTGGAGCCTGCCGTTGCTCCTTTTGTTAAGCCTAAACCAAGCGAGAGCGCAGGAGGGATTTGAACTGACCGCCGACGGCGTGACCATAAATCGCGCCGCGCAGTGGGAACACTGGACGCGGCCCAAACACGCCGTGCGCATCGACCCCCAGACCCATGCCCTTACTCCGCGCCGCATCGGCCAATCGACCGACGCCATCTTAGACATCGATCGCTTCCAGACCCTAATCGGAGACCAAAAGGCATACGAAAAGATAGTCAAGGAATTGAATCGCGCCGACCGCCCCGTACCGCTCAACATCCGCATGGCTCCAGCCACGGTAGCCGGGGTACCGATCGTCTATCTAAAGGCCAACACCAAGAAAAACATTGAGGTCGGCGATCCAATTATCTGGTACTACTATCACGGCGGCATCCGCCACGCTGGCACCAGCGTCGAAACCGCCGCCGCCATTCTCGACGGTGATCCCACGACCTATTGGGAACCCAGCACCTTGGTCTCCCACGCCGAATACAATGACCTCGCGCCGGCTGCCAAAGGGCCTATCTACTTTATCGTCAAAGGCGACGATGGCCTAGAACGGCGAGTAGATGAGGCCACGTATGACGCCGCCGCCCCGGGTGGTCGCCGGGTCGAATATCACAACCACTCGCTCGAAAATTGGACGGTCGATATCGACTTGGGACGGCTGGTGCCACTCTCCAAGGTGGTACTCCGCTTCCTAGATCCCAGCGAGGGCGAGCCTTTTCGCCAAGTGCGCTTGCTCGGAACGCCTTCGGATGCGCGAGGCGCGGATTTGTCGCTCATAGACCGCACCATTGCCCCGGTCGAAAACCAAACCTCGGTGGAGTTCGACCTCGACCCGAACGACGAGGGTTTTTACCGGCAACTCCACATCCTGCGCATCGCGGTCACCGACAGCAAGCTAGACAAGTTCGCGGTCGTGACGGAAGCCGAATTCGCGGCCCTGCCGCTCGACGAACAGGGCGGCATCGACTACCACATCGTCAACGCGGCTGGCACGGAGACCAAGGTCGCTCGCAGCATATACGAGGACGTCGCTCCCGAGCGCCGCGGTCGCCTCGTCCACTACCGGCGCGAGCGGCCCCGCCTAGCGGCCGTAGAAGTGTGGACCCAAGGCGACAACATCGCCCTCGACGTCATCGACGGCGGCGGCAGCGTCGAACTAACCGGCACCTTCGGCGGCCTGCCCGGGTTTGACGGTCGCTATGAGACCAACTTCCTCCAATTCGTCTGGTCGCCCGACCCCCGCTTCGAAGACCGCGGTATTATGACCCTCGATCTCGGTGCCCGCTTCTGGATCAACTACTTCCGCATGGTCGGCGGCATCAGCGGGGTCGATGAGATGGTGGTGCGCATCTCAGACGGATCGCGCGATTCCAACGGCAGCCTAAAATGGCGCGAGATGTACCGCCAGACAGGATCTGCACCAAATTCTACCCCGTGGTCGGGGGTATCATTAGGTACGTCGGAGAGCGGGTTCGAAAGACTCGAGCAGGTGCGCTACCTGAACAGCCAGATATACACCAGCCAAGCGGGCCGCGCTGGCGGGTACAACACCGGCGACCGCATCCGCGAGGTACAGCTATTCGGCGAAGGCTACCCCTCTGAGGTCACGCTCATCTCGCCGATGATCGAGCTGCCCGGCTCGGTCATTCTCGGCCGCATCGAATGGGAGGCCGACCTGCCGGACTCCGAACGGGTCGATGTCCAGATCCGCACGCGCACCGGCGACCGCCTCGTGGAAATCGTCGAGTACTACGGCAACGGCGGCGACCTCAAAACCGAAACCGACTACAACAACCTGCCGACCAGCTTTAAGGGGCCGGTCGTAAATCGGCTGCAACCCGGCGGCGGCTGGAGTAGCTGGAGCCAGCGTTATACCCGCTCGGGTCAGATTGTGACCTCCCCCAGCCCGCGCCGCTTCTTGCAAATCCAAGCGCGGCTGCTTTCCACCTCGCCCGATGTGGCGGCCAGCTTGCGCTCCATTGCCGTGGAATTCCTGCCTCCGGTGGCGCACCGGACCGTTGCCGAGATCTGGCCCAATACGGTCGAGCCGCGGGAAATGAGCGAGTTCGCACTTTACCTAAAGCCCACCTTTGTCGAACACCAGCCCGGAGGACCGCCCAGCCGGCGCTTTGACGAGATCTTGCTGGACGCCGAGCCAATAGAGACACTCGCCATTGCCGATGTAGCTCTCGGTCGTGAGGAGGATTTGGACCGCGGCCAACCCCGCCGCCTCTTCTCCGCCTCCAGCGCGGACGTGCTGATTGACGCGGCCACTGGCGATTCCCTGAAAATCTTCTCGACCGACACCGGCACCGGCCTGCGGTTGCTCCTCCCCGAAAAGGTGGCCTTGCAGGCCGCGGGCGACGACACCCGCACCTATTATCGGGTCGTAACAGAGGAGGGCGAGCAGGTGCCCGTAGATGGCGACGGCCGCATCCTCAACGAGCTGACCTATCTCGGCCTGCCGCCCGAGGAGCAAGGCGACATCCTCTACTTCGCCCTGCGTGGCCGCGACGCAGACGGCAATCCCATTGCCGAAGCTGTAGAGGAGTTCGCATACCATAGCTTGGCCGATTCGCTTCAAGGCGAAATTCGCTACTTTCGCCGGTTAGTGGGCAAAGGCGGAGAATTTCCTTTTGACCAGCAGGGGAACCCGTTGACCCAAGCCGCGTACAATGCCCTGCCCCGGAGTCAGCAAGGGTCCATCGCCGCAGCCGGCGAACTGGTAAGGGTGCGCTTTCACGCTTCGGTGCTGCTCAACGGCACCACCGTAGATGCCGCAATCCGCGATTCGGCTTTCCCCGATACCTATCAGCAAGTCGATCCAGGCGACGCTACAGCCCTGACGCCCGGCACCGCCCTGAGCATTTCCGTGCCCTTGTCCAACCGCGTCGTACAGGGCGTCGCCATTGCGCCGAATCCTTTTACCCCAAATGGCGACGGCACCAACGATCAAGCCCACATACGCTTTGCACTCGGCAACCTCAATGCCGAGCGCACCATCCAAGTGCGCATCTTCGACTTGGCCGGGCACTCTGTGTGGAGCGAACGGCGGCAGGGCTTTGGCGAGCAGGTATTCACATGGGACGGGCGCGGTGACGACGGGCAACTCGTGCCGCCAGGAGCGTATCTCTGCAAGATAGACGCCGACGTAGATGCAGCTTCTGCATCCCACACCAGTAAGACGCACTTGATCGGGGTGGCGTACTGATATCGCCACCCCTCCATTCCTTGACCGCGACTTCACCAACTTCACAGCGGCCCGGCCTCCGCGCCCTGCTCGTCGGCGCAGCGGGTGCTTGGGCCATTGGCGCCGGCGTCCCGTATTGCAACATGGTGCTCCACGGCTCTCGGATCGCCTCGTACTTCAACACGCCCGCCGCCATCATTCTCTTCTTCTTTCTGGTCTTTGTCGGCAACACCCTGCTGGGCTTCATGCGCCGCTCGTGGATGCTGACCCGGGCCGAGTTGGCGCTCATCTATATTATGTGGATCGTCGCCACCTCAATCCCCGAATGGGGGCTTACTGCCTTTCTCCTGCCCGATATTACCAGCGTCATCTACTATGCCACGCCCGAGAACAACTGGGCCGAGCTCCTCCATCCACTCATCCCCGATTGGATCATCCCCCACCACGACTTCGACCAGATCAAAAACTTCTACGAAGGCGCGCCACAGGGGCAGGGCATCCCTTGGGCGTTATGGCTGTCCCCGCTGGCGTTGTGGGTGCCTTTCGTGCTGGCACTCTACGTGGCGATGATTTCCATTGTGGTTGTCTTGCGCAAACAGTGGATCGAAAACGAGCGCCTGATTTTCCCACTGGTCCAGCTCCCCATCGCCATGCTCCGAGAAGAAGATCAGCGCCCCGGAGTACTCAACGCCTTTTTCAAAAATCCGCTGATGTGGATCGGCTTTGCCATACCCGCCCTCATCCAGAGCGTCAATGGCCTCAATCACTATTTTCCCTACTTCCCCCGCGTCGGTCTCGATAGCTCAGTCCCGCTCTTCCGCGACAGCATCGAGGTTCCGCTCCGGCTCAGCTTCCAGATGCTGGGCTTTTCCTATTTCGTCAACCGCGACATTGCCTTTGGGCTGTGCTTCTTCTATTTGCTCAACACCGTTCAGCAGGGCATCTTCAACGTACTCGGCGTCCAGAAGATCGATCCCGTACTCGGAGCCTACAGTACCTATACGGGTTCGATCGTCGTCCACCA
>VXZF01000714.1:7248-12127 GCA_009845645.1 Gemmatimonadota bacterium
CGCGTCGTTGCCGAAGGAGGCTTGGCCTTTATCTTCGCGCCGATGATCGCCTCGGATTTTGTCGCCGCTGGCTTTGGCACCCGCACCATCGGCTCCTCCGGCGTCATGGCCTTGGCCTTTACATACATATGGGCCAGCGACATTCTCACCTTTGTCATGGCCTCCTGCGCCAATGGCCTCAAACTCGCCGAGGAGACGATAAAAAAAGGACGCCGCATCGTCTTTTGGGGCATCCTCTTAGCCATCCTCGTGACTCTCTTTAGCTCGATCTGGGCCATCCTCGATCTAGGCTATCGCTACGGGGGAATCAACACCGATTCCTTCTTCTTTGGCGGCGCGGCGCGCTACCCCTTTGACAACGCCGCCGCGCGGCTGCAATCCCTCGACGGCCCGCATTGGGAGAACTGGATCTATACAGCCATTGGTGCCGGAGCCATGGCACTCTTGATGGCCGCCCGCCAGCACGTATCGTGGTGGCCTTTCCACCCGTTGGGTTTTCCGATCAGCGCCGTCTTTGGCACGATGTTTTTTAGTGTGTTCCTAGCTTGGCTCTGCAAGACGCTCGTCCTGCGCTACGGGGGGCCGGCGCTTTATCTCAAAACCCGCCCCTTCTTCATGGGCCTGATTCTCGGTCAGTTCGTCACGGCCGGCATCTGGTATGCCATAGACTATTGGGCCGGCGAAAGCGGCAACGCCGTAATGAGTTGGTAGTTTAGCTCAATTAGGTTCTGGACAACCATGTAGCCGTCTGGCGGCAACGGCACCCCTGCGCTAACTTTATTTTTCTACGCGGAACCACGCTCCGCACCGCAACATCTATATAGCGATCCCAAGCCTAATCCCTATGGACCATAGTTCACTCCCACCCCTTCTCACACACTTAGCCGCACTGCGCCGCCGCGCCTTGGGCCTAACCATATTCTCTGCATTGGCCTTGGGGCTAGCCGCAGGCTTGATGTCTGTCTTGCTGTGGGTCCTGCTCGAAGCGCTTTTTTTTCTCTCGCCACCTTGGCGCACGGGCTTGGGCATCTTGGCATTTTTGGCTACCGGAGGGGTACTGGCATTTGCTCTCAAGCGGCACCTGCCCGTTCTCCTCTCGCAGCATCGCTTCGCCCTCTTCGTCGAACGGCGCTGTCCCCCGCTCCAACAGCGGCTGATTAGCGCGCTAGAGCTATCCGATGCAGACTCAGCCCTTCACTCGCCCTCACTGCTTGCGGCTGCGAGCGAGCGGGCCTCCGCGCTCTTGCGCGCCGCTAATCCGACCCAAATCCTCGACCGTCGGCCGCTCTACGCCTACCTGCGCCTGCTTGGCGGAGCAGTGGCCATCGCGCTTCTCTGCGGTGCGCTGTTTGGCGACGACCTCGCCCAAGCTGCCCAGCGCTGTGCCCATCCCCTCACCGCGTACGAGCGCCCGCCGCGCACCCTAATCACGGTCCAACCCGGCGACCTCGAAGTCATCAAAGGCGACGACGCTACCCTGCAAGTGCATTTTGCCGGTGACAAGCCGCGCCGAGCGCGCATCGAACGCCGCCCAAGTGCAGAAGCATCCTACCAGACCGAAGAACTCGTAGTCGATCGCGCCGACTCCGTCACCTACACCTTCCCCCAGGTCCAGCGATCCTTCCACTACGCCATCGCAGTTGGCGACGACCGCTCGCCCGAATACGAGGTGCGCGTCATCGACCCACCAGCCGTCAAGCGATTGCGCCTACACTACCAGTACCCCGCTTACAGCCAGCTACCCGACCGCATCGAAGAGGAAGGCGGCGACATCCAGGGCCTGCCCGGCACCCGCGTCGCCCTCGAAGTCGCGGCCAACAAGCCCCTGTCCAAGGCCACCTTGGTCCTCGATGACACCTTGTCAATCGCCGCCCGACTCGACGGTGCGACTGCCCGCGTCGCCTTCCAAATCGAGCGCACGGGTGCGTACCACATCGCCCTCGTCGATCGCAAGGGAGCGACAAATCGCGATCCCATCCGCTACGCCATCCAAGTGCGCGAAGACCAAAAGCCAGTGGTCGCCATCGTCGATCCTGGCCGCGATAGCGACCTGCCCGAATCCCTCAAGGTACTGCTCAAGGCCGAGGCCAGCGACGACTTTTCCGTCGAGGAAGTCGCCTTGGTCTATCGAGTCAACAACGGCTCCGAACAGCGCCGAGCTCTGCCCATCAATCCCCAGCGCGAGGTACTCATCAGCCACATCTGGGATCTCTCAGCCGCCAACCTCTTGCCCGAAGATCGCATCTACTACCACCTAGAAGCCCTCGACAACAATCAAGTTGCCGGCCCGCAAAAGGGTCAGAGCCGCCAGTACGTGCTGCGCTTCCCCTCCCTGTACGAACTCTACTCAGAAGCCGACCAAGCCCAGGAGGAACAACTATCCTCCTTGGATGAACTCGCGGCCGAAGGACAGGCTCATCAGGAGTACATCGAGCGGGTGCGCCGCGAGTTGCTCAAAAGCGAGGAGCTGAGTTGGGAGCAAAAGAAGGAACTCGAATCAACGCTCGCGGCCGAAGCCGAGCGCGCCCGCGCTGTAGAAGAGCTAGCGGCTGAATTGGAGAAAACCATCGATTCCATGCAGGACGAAGGCACGGGCAGCGAAGAGCTGCTCGACAAGCTTGACCACATCCGCGAACTCATGGGCGACATCGCCACCCCCGAAATGCAGCAAGCCCTCGCCGACCTGCAAAAAGCCGCCAGCGACCCAGACCCCCGAGTTCTCGCCGAAGCCCTCAAGCGCTTTAACGAAGACCAGCAAGCCTTCCAGCAACGGCTCGACCGCACCATTGCCCTGCTCGAACAGGTGCGGACCGAGCAGCAGTTGCGCGCCATCGTCGAGCAAGCCGCAGAATTAGCCCGCCGCCAGAGCCAGATCAACCGCGAGCTGGCGGACGGCCAGAGCGGCCTGCGCCAGCAGCTACAGGAAGGCAGTTTGCAGCGCGATACCGAGCGACTCGCCGAACAGCTCCAGGAACTGAGCGATTCCACAGCCGAGCAAAACCCCGCTCTCTCTGAACAGCTATCCCACCACGCCGAGGACATAGAGCGCAAGGCACTCGCCGAGCGGATGCGCCAGATGGTGCGCCAGATGCGGGCCAAATCCCAAGATGCGGCCCAGCAGACCGGGCAGGCGCTAGCCGCAGACCTCGACGCGCTAGCCGAGGATTTGCAGCAGATGCAAGACGAATACCTCGCCGCAGAAAAGGACCAACTCAGCCGCGAGCTGCGCCGCGCCATGCGCGATCTCGTCCAACTATCCCAACGCCAAGAGAGCCTGTTCGCCGACGCCCGCGCCCAAGACGGCTCGACGACTCGACTGAGCTCGCCGAAGTCTGAGCTCGCCGAAGTCCAATTCGCGCTCATGCAAGGCACCAGCCACGTCGTGGAGCGCATCGCCGCCGTGGGTCAGCGCACCTTGGCCCTCGCTCCCGATTTACGCGCAACCGTCGGCTACGCTCTGCGCGATATGCAACACGCAGCCCAGCGCCTCGGCCAGCGCGACGTGCAAGGAGCGCGCCATTTCCAACGCAAAGCCATGCGCTATCTCAATGAGACCGTGCTCCTCCTGCGCGAGAGCCTCGACAACCTCGCTAAGGCGCAGACCCCTTCGGCCTTTGCCGAGGCCATGCAGCAGCTACTCGGCCTCTCCGAGCAGCAAAGCCAACTCAATCAAGCCTCCGAGCAGGCCATGGGCCAGATGCCAGGACCTGGGCTCCAGCAGCAAATCGCGCGCCTCAGCGCCCAACAGCGAGGCCTCATGCAGGCACTCGACGAGATAGCCCGCTCGCTGCGCGGGCACCGAGGAGCGCAACAGCGCGTGCAAGCCATCCAGGACGAGATGCGGGACGTGCTCGCCGACTTGCAGCGCGGGCGGCTCACTCAGCGCACGCGGCAAAATCAGGAGCGCATCTACCAGCGCATGCTCGACGCCAGCCGCTCCATCCACAGCCGCGGCTTTGACGAAAAGCGGCGCAGCATCACAGCCACCGACCAGCCCTACGCCGGCCCAACCACCCTGACCGCAGACCGCGGGCAGACGCCCGACCTGTGGCGCGAAGCCCTGCGCCAAGCGCTCGCCGGTCCTTATCCCGAGGAGTACCGCGCTTTGCTCCGGCGCTACTACGACCAAATCTACCAAGATCTGCAAGTGCGCGAAGCCCCATGAAAATACCCGCCCTCATTTGCACCCTCGGCCTGTGGAGCGCAACCGTCGCAGCCGCCGATCTGCAAGCGCAAGTCGAGCAAGCGCGCCTATTGCTAGAGCACGACGCACAGGCGGCTTGCACCGCTCTACAAGCAGTGGTCGAAGCCCCGCAACGCGGTCCGTGGACCAAACCAGCCCGGCTGCTGTTGGCCGAGTGCAACTTGCGCCTCGGCGATCTAGACCGCGCCGATCGCTTGTGGGCGGACTTGGAAAAGCGCGGCGGTCCGACTGCGTACGCGGCTCGCTATCACCGCGCCGAGTTACTCTACTTCCGCGGCGACTTTGCCGCAGCTACAGCCGCCTTGGCCGCGCTAGCCACAGCCGACCCAAGCCATGTCCTCGCCAACGATGTTCTCGCCCTACTAGCCGTCTGCGAAGAGTACGCCGCGTCCGCTGGCCTTGCCGATCTCAGCCGAGCTCAACTCTTAGAGCGGCAAGGGCAGAGCGAAGCAGCCGACGCGCACTGGGCTGCCCTCGAAGAGGATGCAAGTCTCGTCGAGTGGAGTTTGCTCCTCCGCGCCGAACTGCGCGCCCAACAAGATCGTCTCGACGAAGCTATGATCCTGTACCAGCGCCAAATCGCTCGCTTCCCCCAAGGCGAGCACATCGTCGCCGCTCATCTCGGCCTAGCCGCGCTCTACGAGCGCCAAGGCGCGATTGAGCAGGCCCTCAAAA
>VXZF01000697.1 GCA_009845645.1 Gemmatimonadota bacterium
GCGTCAGTCCGTCTGATCCGTCCCATCGCTCGTTCTGATTTCTAATCTGCTTGGCTAAATGACTCCTTATGGCGAATTCTCAGGATGGCAACAAGAATGTCCTGTGTGTTGTCTGGCTCTTTGAACGTCCAGCCGTCACTCCGTTCACCCTCATCTTCGCGTCCAGCATAGGTAAAGAACACCTGATTCAGCTTTGTCGGGTCGAGTAGGAGGATGAGATCAATCGGGGTGCACGTGCGGTATCGATAGAAGGTCCACACAAAACTTTCAAGCATAGGAATCTGGTCGCCGACGTGGTAATCGAAGCAGAAGAGATCGATGTGCTTGTCTTCGTTGTTCTCATAGCGGTCGCCGGGACGGTTTGGGTCGTAGCGGTCGTGTCCTATAGACTGAATGATGTCGATCATTTCACCGACGGACTTGTCGGGGTGGTCCGCGAGGGTGATGCAGCGGACACCGAGATACTGACCCGTGAAAAGTCGCTTGATCTCGTCGTCTATCTTCGCACCGATCGCAACGTGGTCCGGCTCGGAGTCATGGTGATACTCGGGGATATGGATTTCGTATACGGGCTTCTTCATTTCACTTCAAGGCTAGGCACAAGATCAGTGTTTGTGCCTCGTTTCGCTTCAATGATACTGATCGAATCTGTTTTGAAAAATCAAACCCAACTCCTTTTCTGTCCGATCCGTATCGAAATGGTATTTGGCTCGATCTGACCCAATGATATGAAAGGCGTGATACCCCACTTTATCCGGTTACCGGATATCGGTATTCAGACGTTCGTTAAGTTCCCAGAGTGCTATTCGGTTGCTTTCCCATGTGAGCAGTCTCGTAGCTTCCTTAAAAGACAACCAGCGCACCTTGTCATGTTCATGGGACAAATCAAGCTCTTGACCACTTACATCAACAGCAAATGAGTATTCAGGCACGACAAAGAGGTCCTTGGGCCAGTGGTCTGTTGGTGAGAATGCCGTCTTTGGGACGGAGGCACGAGAATCCAGCCGAAAGAAACGTGCCCCCTTTGGAATGCCTGCTTCCTCTTCCGCTTCACGCCGTGCGGTTTCCTCTGCTGTCTCATCGTCTTCGGCACCACCTGCAATGAACTGCCACATAGAGTCATCCGCCCGATGAAAGACGGCAAACTGGTATCCGACATTCTCACTCTTCCTGAAGGGTATCACGATCACTTGTAGTGGCTGCCTTGCCATGCTAACTCATGTATTGGGTTTGCTATCCCCCTGCCAAGCACCATCGCGTTATCTGTTGTTCTAAAGAGTCGATTGACTCTCCGATCACTTCCTCAATGCGCTCCGCAAGGTGGGGATCATCAAAATGCGATTTGAGGAAAATCTGCCGCACGCTGGGCAATCCATGGCGATCCAATAGAAATGAGACAAACTGTCCACCGACTTCGTAGACGGGCTTACCGGCGGCATCTTCGGACCAGAAGGTTTCGTTTTTGCAGAGCCGGCGTAAGAATCCGGGTTTAGCGCTTACGGCATACTCGCGCCAGGAATGGATCAGCTCTTTTTGCCTCTCTGCTGAATGGGTCGCGAGAATGCGCTCGAAGTATGCCGCGACCCCTTCGTTCAAGAGCGATGGTGCCTCTCCAACCTGGTCACACCACCAGAAGTGAACAGCTTCATGGAGTACCCGGTCTAGTACCATCAGGTCATCCCAAGCCATTTCACGGGTGATCAAATGCAAGCCCGCAGCGTTAACGGTGCCGTAGAACATGCTCGGTTTGTCTGGGCTAACGAGGCCAGCCTGTTCAAGAGGCTGGGGACTGTATAGCCATACATTCACCCGGCGCTGGCGTTCCTTATCTTTGGACGTAACCGGCGAGATGTTCAACACAGCGCGAACACGCTGGTGTTGCTGGTCAGCAATTTCAAGTAGGTGCTGCATGTCTGTGGTATTCGGATCTGGTAGATCAACATCGATTAAAAACAGGCACTCACCCGTTTCTTCAACCCGCCAACGATGCGCACGGCGATAAGCAGATAAATTAAGCTGCTCCAATGTCCTTCCTCATCTTCCGGTTTATGAATCGCGAAGCGGTTGCCGAAGGCCAAAATGGCACAGCCGCCGCAGCGCACACTCTTGTCGCCCATTTCTTAGGGCCCAACGTTTGAAAGTGATGAATTCAGACATGGATAGATATGGGTGATTTTGGAGTGATGCCTAACATCTTCGTGTCCCTGAACCGTGCAGCGGTTGGGCGAAGGACTAATTGGCCTAGAACCAGAGGCACGGGGTTATATGAACTGGCGCTATTTTGCGACAGGATGCGATCAACGATCAAGTCTGATAAGAATAGATGATACTACTGTCCGAGAAAATATCAGATAATTTGGGCACCGAGGCGACCAAGATAAGTTGAATGCACCATCTTTGCAGAATCTCAGACATCGTGTATGATTCTGAACTGATGGCTTCGACGGGATGGCGTGAGATGTACTCATTACTCGAAGTCTTCATGAAATGGTTATCCTCAAAAGCATAGACTGTTGCCTCAAATTCCATTATTTGTCCCTGATCCTTCCTATGCGCGAAGATATAACATTTCTTGCTCGGATCCGTTTCAAATCCCAAAGACGCCAGTTTTAACCTAGAGGCTTTAGTGTTCCTGACTCTTATTCGATGAATTTTTGGAAAAAGGTGAATTGATATCTCTTCGAAATCGCCGACATAGAGTAGGCAATCTGTGATATAACCAGGTTTGGGGTTTGTACTGCTGCTACGAAAATCCGGAGTACGGTAGAATCTCGTTGGATTGAATAGCTTACTTTTTCGTGGAGCTGTCACTTTATATAGGAGCATAATCTCGATCCTAGGCAAATCCCCTCTTGGCCAATCTTCTACCAGTTCTTATTAATCCGCGATAGAGTGAAAGCTTCATCTAGCTCGTCAAGTGCATTGTTCAATCAAGCCTTAATTCCGATTCTACTTTGACAAGGCTCTCCTTGTCTGCCTTCAAATGCGACGAGCCAAACTGTAAATTCTCTGGATTCAGAATGTAGCGGGCAGACGTAATGTCCATCTTCTCGTGCATCGGAAAAACATGTGCATGGGTATGAGGCACGTCACTTCCAGCGAAGAGAAAGGCAACGCGGTCAACCTTGTAGATGGTCTTCATTCTCTTGGCAAGCCGCTGACCAAGTGCCATCATTCTTGCCGCGAGGTCAGCGGGCACTTCTTCAAACGACTCAATATGGCGCTTGGGGATGATCAGGCAGTGACCTTTTCGAATAGGCCTAGTGTCTAAGAACGCTACAATGTCCGAATCCTCCCATACGATCACTGCACTCGCGCTTTTATTAGCTATATCGCAAAACGGACATACAGTCATATGCTCCTCATAAGAATCTAGCGCTTCTTCATCGAAGTGAAATAAGGTGTAAAACCAATATGAGCCCAGAATTTTTGGCCGTCTGGATTGGTCGCAAGAACATCCACCGCAACCTCGCGATCCCCAAACCGTTCCTTGGCAAGAAGCTCGTAGGCCGCAGTGCCTATCCCCCGTCGTCTCATTGGACGGTCGATGTAGAACTGACGCAGATATACGACCTCTTGGTCGGGGTAATAGTAGTCTTGCTGTACTGTGTAAACTGCGTAACCAAGGATGACACCTTCGGAATCCACAAATATGTCAACATTCCACTCATCGCCCCGTAGCCAGTCTCTGAAACGATTCTCATATTCTGAGGCTGTATATGGGTTTCTGCTCCCCTGATCTACCACGAGCCGCTTATTTAGCGTTGCCAGCTCGGTTACATCATCCTCGGTTGCTTGTCGCACAACGATCTCCACGGCTAAACCTTCCTTATAGCGGCAAAAGAAAGCATTGCTCAAACTAGCTTGCGAAAATACGTAGCAGACTCTTCGTAACCCAGTGATTGATAGAACTTTGCAGCCCGACGCGTCGCGAGCGCTATGAGCTTGGCACCACGATTGGCCGTCCAACTCTCAAAAGCGGCGGTTAGTGCCCGGCCTACCCCGCGTCGTCGCCAATCTTGGCGCACCACCACTTCCTCGATCCAAGCAACTCGACCATTCGCGTAGAATGTCAGATGGTCCAGTCCAAGAAGGTAGCCAACGACCTCTGCATTGGACTCAGCCACTCCAAGCCAGATCGAATCCTCGCGTTGAATTTGATCGAATACAGAGTCGAACTCTTGCCTATTATCTACTTCGAACGAGGTGGCGAAATCGCGGGCAAGATGAAATACCGACTCGCTATCTGTATCCTCAGCCAGCCGTATAAGGAAATTCGAGGTCATGAAAGTTCTCCTCAGTCAATAAATGCATCGGATGAGAAACTAGGAAACGCAAGATTGCGTAGGTCGATTCCTCCCATGGCAACCGATTTGAGATTCATGAGGGCAAAGGTCCACGGCGCAATGTCTAAGAGTTGGGCATCCTCTCCTTCTGATGTCTTGGGATAGGTTGCCTCCAGAGAAAAATTGAATTGTCTACAAGGTACGGATTCTCCATCAATCAACTCTCCTGTAATTTAATGGGCATTAAGGTTTCTTGATTTTCATTGGTGGATAGCTGCTTATATCCGAACAATTGGTTCAGGGAATCGCCCTTATCTGAATTCATCGCTGTATCTCTAACCATAGAACTCTTCTTTCATATGAGTGTTCTTTAGGAATGACCAGAATACGTCCAAGAAATGCGTTATTGTGCGATCGGACGATTTTCAATCTTCGATATCTCCATGATTTTCTGTCGGATAGGTTCTGCCATGGTTGATAGGTCCGAATCGGCAACAGCCTGTTTCCCAGTTAGTGAAGGAAAAACGTACTTAATGCGATCCATAACGGACGTACATGGAAATACGTGTACATGCAAATGAAATATTTCTTGTCCTGCACTTTTGCCATTTGCTATCCAGAGGCGGATACCGGAACAAGGTATAGCCTCCTTAGATGCCTTCGCAATTAGATGAGTAACTTGCATCAAGGGAGCGCATAGATCATTGGGCAAACTCCATATATTTTCGTAGTGCTCTCGGGGAATTACGAGGGCATGACCGCCTACAGAAGATTGCCTAAATCGATCTAAAAAGCAGATTACTCGATCGTCTTCGTAGAGAATTTCTTCCGGCTTTTTCTTGGCGACAATCTGACAGAAGATGCAATTAGGGTCTGAATTCACCATAAGCGTCCTCTAACGTGAAACAGTTTTATTCCATTATCCATAACTGCCCCAGCTCATGGTTCTTTGTCTTCGATGCTAACAACAGACGGAATCATCCGAGCAGATATTCCAAGAAAGAGAGTCAGTAATCCCCCTGCTAAAAACCACGGCTGCGGGCCAAAGACATCAGTTACTGGGCCTATCACGATGAGCCCAAACATCGTCGTAGATTGCGTCAAGCTCTCAAAAGCACCAAATACGCGACCTTGTACATGGGGATTGACATTGGCCTGAAGGAGTGCCCGGAGAGGCGCGTTGATAAGCGAGCTACCGACGCCGCTCAATGTTATTCCCGCGATTGCGAACGCAAGAGAGTCAACAGGGGCTATACCTACGCATACTGTCCCAATACCATACACGATCCAGCCAAAAATCGTTGTCATGATCCGGCGACGGAATCCGCCCCAAACCCCGACGACAATGCCGCCCAAGACAATTCCTACTCCCCATGCAGAGTTAAACCAACCTAGTTCGGTAGCACCTCCGTTGAAGTGGTCCGTTATCAGGAGTGGCGAGATGGTCAACATCGTGTTGCCAAAAAAATTCAATACGGCAGCGATCAAGAGTAGGTAGCGAAGACCCGGCCACCTCCACAAGTAACGCAGTCCTTCCCGCAGATCAGCCCAGATCCAAAACTCTTGGCTTGTTTGCTCTACCTCCACTCTCTCTGGTTGTGGAATCAAAATGAAGATGAGGGGGCCGATAGCTAGGGCCGCGGTCAAAACGTCGATTGCCAATATGATATGCATCTCGAACGCGGCCAGCGCCAGTGCTCCAAGGAGAGGCCCTCCCATACTGAGTACTCCATGTAGGGTTTGGTTAGTTCCCTGAATTCTGGCGAGATGTCTTTCGGGAACCATCATAGGCGTGGAAGTTACCATCGCCAAATTCTGGAATGCACGGCCGACACTGGTCAGGAAGTTCACTGCATAGATATGCCAGATTTCGATAAAGCCCGTCCAGAAAAGACAAGCAAGACCTGCCATTGCTGCTGCAACAAGCGCGTCCGAGACTATCATTACAATTCGACGGTTCCATCTATCTGTCAAAGTGCCAACAACAGGAGCCAAGAAGACGCTTGGTAGAAAGGCAACTAGAACTGACGTCGCGAGAATTGTAGCAGACCCTGTCTTCTCTGTAAGCCACCAAACCAAGGCAAACTGTGCAACGCGAGTCCCGAGAGACGATAGCGTTTGTCCAGTCCATATAGTAAAGAAGCAGCCAGCCCATGCCCCGTCTCTATTCAGATGAATCAATCATCTCTCCTTTTACTATGCAAATATGGATTCCCTGCATGGTGCCTAAAGTTTCCGCCGTGCCCAAATAGCGAAGCGGTTGCGCGATGCGCCAAGGGCACAGTATTTAGCTCACACCGTCGCCGAAGGGATTCGGTTCGCCTCTACGTTGAGCATTCAATAGTCGGATTCGCTGCACAAGGTCATCTATGCTGGGTGAGTATTGCCCTTCTGTTGAGACATGAACTGTGGGCACGTTGAAATCTGGAGCTGTATAGTCGCCAGGAGGCGACATCTCACCTGTTTCCCGGTAGATTTCAACGCGCTTATCGCCGTGGTAGAACTCCCGATTCGGATCATCCAGACCCCGCTGGAGATGGCGCGTAGCCGCCACCATCCCGTCAACGGAGCATACGACAATGAAAGGAGTGCACAATTCAAGGATCTTGGGCATCCTTGGTTCCCAAACCCGGTGCTGAAAGGCCGCCTCAATTACGACAGAGATCTTACCGGCGAGATACTGATTCACTATCTCGAAAAAAAGATTGGAGACTACGCCATTGGTGTCTGGCGGAAGCTGATCGTGCTTGACGCCATGAGTATTGACATAGCCTTCCTTGATCTCGTCGCGACTGATGACCGGCATCCAAAGCCGCTCGGCGAGCTTCTTGGATAAACTCGTCTTCCCCGATCCCGGCCGGCCTGTGACGATAATGCATTTGGGTTTACTGCTCATCTCGGCTGAGGCCATTATTGGCTGAGGCACACCCGTTGCTGAGTGGCGATTTTCTTCTCATGGGTATAGTGCGCCGATTCTACCAACTCGAGCGTTTCGGGTGCCAGTCGCTCTTTGACCGCCTCTGGAATGGGGCCGGCTTGGCGGTGGTGTGGCCGGTAGCGCAGCGTCAGCACCCGGCGCTGGCGGTCGGGGGCTCGCCAGGGCAGGACCCCGTGGGTTACGCATTCGGGCATGATCACCACATCCCCGGCCGCGGGCGTGATGTTGACGACCCCCAGCGGTACCTCCCCTTCGACGCGACCCTGATTAAAAAGCTGCGGCGGTCGGTCGAACTCGCTTTTGTGCGACCCCGGCACCACTAGTAGCCCGCCATCACCGGAAAGCACATCGTCCAGGTAGGGAAACACTACAAAGTCGTCGCAGTAGATGCGTCCCCGGCGCACCTCGTAACGGGCGCTCTCAAAGCCGTAGTCGTCGCGGGCACAGTGCAGTTGCACCGACTCGGTGTGTCCGTCGGGAGAGTCGACCATCATGGTGCCGCTGGCGAGCATGGGTTTGCCGTTGGTCAGCTCCAGCACAATGGGCCAGACGGCAGGCAGAAAGACCAGCTTTTCCAGCGCCCGGTCGAAGGCGAAGCCGTGGGCAAAGCCCTTGAGATTTTCTGATCGTCCGAAATGCGGCGGCAGGTCTTCCGGTGCGCTGTCGATGTAACGATTGGCGGCATCCGAAGCTGCATCCAGTTCCTCCGGGGTCAGGGCGTTCTGCAGGTGCAGAAAACCGCACAGATCAAAAAGATAGCGTTGTTCTTCGGTCATTATCGTCAGCCTTGCCTTTCGTTAGAATGCTGTTTTCCGTTTTTGTCATAGCGAAATCCAATTTATGGACCTACCTACTCAGAAGTGGAATCCTAGTAGATTCCAGTAGTACAAGAACCAGATGAAACCCAAAGTGATTAGTGTCACTACAGAATAGTATAGACGGCTTCCCGTGCTCCAGTATTCATGCTTCCAAGATACCGTAGCGACAAAGACCATACCGATAGCGAGAATACAGGTCAAGAGAGGGGTGATCAATAGAGCTATCATTTCCAGTGGTACCTCGATAACGAGGTCCAAGAGTCGATACACGAGCATGAGAGTCAGCCCAACGAGAAAGATCAGGTTTAAGCCGCTGCTACTCCACGCCAGCCACCGCGCTAACTGTGCCTTTTGTCCGCCCGATACAGGTCTTTTCCGTCGGCGACGGATCAGGTAGACGGCAGGCCATCCTACACACTCTGACAAGAAGACCAATACAAAGATTCCCAGGAAGCCTAATTGATACCGGGTGGCCTCATACCAGGGTATTTTATCATAGACTTCTAGCCCCTCGTGGTACATACGGGAGATTCGACCATCCGCTTCTTCGCGAAAGGCCATATGCCGTCCGCCCTTGGTCACACCATCGACTTCGAGGAAAAGGAGCGAATCCACTTCAACCCAGCGCCACGGTTTTGGTTGCCCGAACGATTGCAGGAGAAGCGCTCCATCCTCTGCGGTTATTTCGAATTGCATAGCCAGACTTAGCCACTTCAGGAAACTCGTTCGGCTGTACCGATTTAGTCGGTAGTAACCCGTATAACGATCTGCGCGGTGATCGAAACCAGAGGGAGATTGGGGGAGGGCTTGTTCCTCCGTTGGAAAATAGCGCTCCAAGAAGGCGTTGACTAGCGCCCGTCGTACCTTCAATCCTTCGGCTTCGAATAGACTCGCCTTATTAAAGGCGAAGAATTCACATCGTCATCAAGGCCCAGTTTGCCTTGTTCGACCAGTTGCATGACTGCTGTAGTCGTGAATACCTTACCGATGGACCCTATCCGCACTATGGTTTCATCGGGGATCATCGGACGCTTTGTCTCTAGGTCAGCAAGCCCATATCCCTTCTTGAGGAGGATATCTCCTCCTTTAACTACTGATATTACTAGGCCGGGAATTTGCAGCGTATCCATTTGAGCAACCAGGAAGCTATCCAGGAAACTTTCAAGTGTCTGAGCGGTAAAAGGAACGGCCTTATTATCCGCCTCTCTGGGTTGCGCCGCTATGTCAGAGATAACACCTAAACAAAGAAGGTTCATTAGCAAGAGTGCTATGGTGATGTCTGAGAGTCCACATCGACTTCGGACAGGGGGAGACGCCTTCATCGAGCCACCTTTGTCACGATTATGGTTTGTTAGATTTTGGCTAACTGCTTGTACCCGAACAAGTAGGTCCGACTCAGTCTGTGAAAAATTCGATTCGCGCCACACTAACCCCTACGCTCCAGTCGGCCTGATCCAGTCTGCGGGTAAAATCCACACGCCCCCAGTAGAACAGAATCAGGGAAACGCCGAGCTCGTGGTGGAAAGATGAGGGGGCATGGGGGACGAACCCCCCGTTCTGCGTTTCGTCTCTTGATATCCACGTTCGACCCGATGCGCCATGCGCGATAAGACCCATGCCTCTCTGAGCTAGAGAATGCAACCCGAGCAGTTCGAAAGGGATGGCCCTGAGATACTGTTCCCAAAAGACGCCGAGATATCGCTCCCCCTCGTAGGGCAAACCGCGCAGTGAACGAAAAGTGCCAAAAGGCGTAAAACCGCCGACGCCGGAATCAAGCGTTCCGTGACGCTGCAAGGGCAGATCTCCGGTCGCCGCACCGGCGATAATACGCAGATCAAAGGCATGGGGAGGCGAACGCCGCTTAAGAAGTGTCGGCACGTGCCAGTCAAGGGCCAACCAGTAACGGGTGAACGAGAAATCGCTGCCAAAGGCGTCTATGCTGTACTCGATGCCAGCATGCAAGCGCCTGTGGGCCAGCACGCTCCAAGGAGGATATGCTTCTCCGTAATCCAAACTGAACACCATGGAACGCAATTTTCCAGGGTCAACAGAAGGGTTTTCCCGTTGCCCCTCGTTGATGTTCCACCAATCTCTGGTGCTCCTCTCCAGTGACTTGTGCCGTTCGTCATTGACTCCAGCACTCACATAACTATTCGAGCCAATTCTTTTTTCTACCTCTATGCCAACCCTCTCGTTCCACAAATAATCGAAGTAGTCTTTGCGCCCCAACACGACCTGCAGGCCGTTGAACCACAAAGGATAGTTGTCCGAACCGTAGCGCTCTTGGGTTCCTGCCCTATATTCGACCTCTACTGCAACGTCCCCTTCCCTGCCCAATTCCGCCCGAGCTTTTCCGCCATAGGTCCAACGCTCCTGACCAAGGCTATAACCGCTTTTAATTGCCAAAGTGAGGGGAGCGCGAAATGTGCGCTCCACCCCGACGCCCGGATGAAGAAAGTCGACCCGGTTAGCCCGCAAATCCGGCGCGATGCGCCAGCGCGCTTCTCGCCGGGCGTCGGCATCCGCTCCCGTCGGCAAAACGACAAACCGACCGAGGAAACCCGTTGGCTTGAATATCTGGTTTAGAGTGAGACTGCTGTCCAATCCCGCATACGCCTCTTCCTCCGCATCCGACAGCGGCACCGCATCGCGGAAAGGGGACAAAAGACTGTCCGCGGCGGTAGGCAGAGCGGTAGTCAATGCCATCCTCGTGCCAACGAAGAGCGAGTCGGGTAGAGGGGTATTCACCTGATAATTACTCAGGCGCTGAACGATATCCCGCTTCATCTCTGGGATCTGCAAGCCGACCGCATTCAAGCTCAGGTCGATAGCGATTCTGAAGTCGACGGGTAACCATATGCCCGTACCGAAAGGTCTGAACTGTTGCCGATAAGCCAGCTTGATGTCGAGACCAGGGGTGGGCGACGAGGTGGTAATGCCGTTAGGCTTGAGTGTGGCTTCAAGGAGGGCGAATTCTTGGTCCAAAACGGCGAGTGTTCCCACGAAGGCAGGCTGTAGCTTGCTTTTGGGAGAAAGGGCGATATCGTAGACCATGAGGCTGTCTAGGTGCCGCTGGCTGACCAGCGAGAAATTGTAATGCTGCAAAGCTTGGGGATGGGTCGGACCAATTATGCAGTGTCCCAACAGGTCGATTTCGTCTTCGTACAAATTGAGGTACAGATCCGAAGAGTTGAAATCGCCGAAAATACCACCGGGCGCTACGGTAGTAGTAGAACGCCTAGCCTTGACAAGCTCGCCCATACCCTTCTTACGGTCCCAGTAAATTTCGGAGGCTATTTCTACAACTCCAACAACGGTCTCGTACTTTTTGATGGTCCAACGCGAATAGACGTCGGCTTGGTAATTATTTAACTGCGAGTGCCATTCTTGTTTTCGTTCAATGACCTGTCGCATAATCCGGACGCCGTCGTCCTCGCCCGACACGACGATTTCCTCTAGGATGTATGGAACGGAGCGAAGCTGAAAGTCCACTTCGAACCCAGGGTCCGAATTCAGGATCAGCTCCTGTTGCCCGTAACCTATAAAGGTCACCAATAGCGTCACGGGAAAACTTTCGACCTCCATTATGTATTCACCATCGTCGTTGGCGACGGTGCCATAGAAGGTGTTTTTAATTTGAATAGTGGCCGCCGGCAACCCGAGCCCCGTATCCGCGTCGCGCACGGTGCCCCGGACCAACACTTGGGCGTCGAGTGACACAGCCGCCAACAAACTCACAACGACTATCCTACTTATCTTAGTTAATAACCAGATGCACCTCTTACCCTTGATTTCCGTCGAGTGGGTTTGTCGTCTACGCCGCTGCAATATTCTCTCCTTTTGGCTTTCGCTTAACTACTTGTACCCAAACAATTTGGTTCAGGTAATCGCCCTTATCCGAGCCGAAAGTACTTGTTTGTGTTGACAATCTCAACCAATTTCTCGAAGCAGGATAATTCTACGTAACTATTTGAAATAACTTGAG
>VXZF01000538.1:0-6831 GCA_009845645.1 Gemmatimonadota bacterium
TCCGGCTAGAGAGCGGCCAGCGGGTCGTCATCGATGCCGAGGAAACTTGGTCGCCGGACATGCGCAATCAAATCGCTTGGTGTGGTGCCGATGGCTTGTACAACTTGCCGGCTGACGAGGGGTATCTCCTGCCAGGGGCCAATGTCGGCGCACTCATAGCCCGCATCGGCGACGACGGGCCGACTTTTGCCGTGGGCAGCCGCTACGACTTTATCGCCGACCGCGCGGGCATCCTGCATTTGGCCATGAACGAAAACCCGGACTTCAACAACCAAGCCGGCAAAGTGGTTGCCCAAATCATCGTCTTCAGCCAACCATGAGCCTCGCCGACCGCGCGGCAACCGCAGCCTATGTGCGCGCTGGGCATCCACCCGTCCGCGCGATCACTCCGCTCGCCGAAGGGGTCTGGCGCGTCGTGGACGCAAACGGCCGCAAGGTCGTGGTCAAGCATCAACTCTTCGGCAGGCTGACGCAGGGCACGGCTTATGACTTGTTGGAGGTCGAGCGCGACGTGCTCGGCATACTGCACGCGGCCGGGTGTCCGGTGCCCGCCGTCCTCGGCGTGGACTCAGACGACCAATGCATCTTCTTGCAATGGGTCGGCAATTATACCCTCGACGACGCCATTCAGGACGGGGACCGTGCGGCGACGATGCAGGCCATACGCGGGCTGTGCGCCATTGAGCGCGCGTTCTCTCAATGCGCCAACCAATTAGAACCGAGAGTAGTGCCGAGCGCCAACCGCGCGGCACTCGCTGCCGCCTGGGACGAGGCGGGAGTCCGGGCGCGCGCTGGCGTCGAACAACTATGCCGCCGTCTCCAGCAGCCCTTAGACGCTGGGCTGCGATCGCTGCTCGAAACCATGCACGGCTGGCTGGCGGCGCGGCCAGCTTCGCTGGGCAGCGTAGATTACAACGCGCGCAACGCAATCGTCGAGCCGGGGGGAACGCGCGTTTACTTCCTCGAATTTGCCAAAATTGGTTGGGACTGGACGGAACGGCGCTTGACGCAGTATACTTCAAGTATGGGTAGCGGCCGGCAAGATGGGCGCATGCGCTCGCTACTGGACGCGCCCGCAGCGCGTTTGTACGCCGAGGAGTCTGGACGCAGCGATGGTGCGCGGGCGCTCGATTATCACCGAATTTTTTTTCTTTTAAACAGCGCGTCCCTGTTGTGCGCGTCCCTCGACGGCGAGCCGCACGCGCTGGCCCTGCGCCAACACTGGAAAAGGCCCCATGCGCGGCTGCGGCAATGCGCGGCCATGCTGGCCCAGGGCCTGAGCACAGACTCAAGTGCAGCCGAGTTCAGAAGCCGGTTGCAATTTTGTATATCACCACGCGGAGGTACCCTATGAGCGAGTGGAACACTCTCGACTTCAAGCCCCGGGCCCGAGGGATGATCATCGGCGATATCCCCTGGCTGGCGCGGATCGCTGACAAGGCGCGGGCGCACCAACAGCAACGCATCGGCGACTACGTATTTCCCTGACCGGCTGACAAGCACTTCCTGGAGGAAGTGGAGCTAACAGCCGAAGCATTCGAGGAGATGGTAGCTTCGTCCGCAGACGACGATGCCCTGATCGAGAAGATGAAAGCGCACTTGGCCGGAAAGCACTAGTATGAGCACCTCAGCGCAAACAACGCGCACGCCAAGGCGGAGAGTCCGGGAGATGGAGGTGGAGGTCGTCCACGTGCGCCGCGATACCCCAGATACCACCACGCTCTTTATGTCGGCTGGCGAAGAACCGATCGAATACGAGGCCGGCCACTTCTGCACCATTGATCCGCATCAGTTCGGCGAATTGGAGCACTTCACCGCCTATTTAGAAGATCAAAAGGGGCAGAGGGAAAAGCCGCGGGCCTATTCCATGGCTTCTGCGCCTCACGAGGAGCACCTCGCCATCACGATCAAAGAGGAGCGCTACGAAAGCGGTGAGACGCCGTACCCGCCGCTGCTATCGCCGCTGTTGACGTACTACATCCAAGAGGGTCGGCAGCTGGTCATCAGCGGTTTTACCGGGGCGTACACCTTTCCCGCCGATGTCTGCGAGCGCGTCGAGCACATTGTCCACGTATGCGCTGGCAGCGGCATCGTACCCAACAGGAGTCTGATCGCGGAAAGCCTACACCGCGGCGACCCGCTCCGGCACACCTTGCTGTTTAGCAACAAGACGCGCGGCGACGTCATTTACTTCGAGGAATTCGAGGAGTTGCGGGCACAGTATCCCGACCAGCTCGACGTGATCCACTGCATCACCCGCGAAGACCCAAGCGGCATCCGCGGTGCCCGCAGCGGACGCATCTCCGAGGAACTCTTGCGCGAAGTCGCGCCCGACCCCGCCAAGGTGATGGCGTATAGCTGCGGACCGGGCATCACGCCCTACGAGCGTCGGGCGGCCCGGGCCAAAGGCGAGGTGCCCGAACCGCGCTTCGTCGAAAACATGGTTGCGCTCTTGCAGGAGCACGGGTTGAACAAAAAGCAGATCCGGCAGGAAAGCTGGGGATGAATGAATGAAGTTAATCGTGCAGATTCCCTGCTTTGACGAAGAGCAGACCCTGCCCGCTGTAATCCGCGACATCCCGCGCCAAGTGCCCGGCATCGACCAAGTCGAAATTTTGGTCATCGACGACGGCTCCAGCGACCTCACCAGCGCGGTGGCGCGCGAGTGCGGCGCGGATCACGTAATCCGCTTCCCGCACAACCGAGGGCTGGGCCAAGCCTTTAAAGCCGGTTTTGACGAGTGCCTGCGGCTGGGGGCCGACATCATCGTCAACACCGACGGCGACAACCAGTACTACGGCGGCGATATCGACAAGTTAGTCGCGCCCATCTTAGACGGTCAGGCCGACATGGTCATCGGCGACCGGCAGACGCAGGCCATTGCCCATTTCTCCGCCCTCAAGCGCTACCTACAAAACTTGGGCAGCCGGGTGATTAGCCGCCTTGCCGGCCTACAGGTGCCGGATGTGGCCAGCGGTTTTCGCGCCTTTAGCCGCGAGTGCGCGCTCCAGCTTTCGACCTTTGCCAATTTCGACCATACGGCCGAGCACGTGATCGAGGCCGGATACAAGAATTTGGCCGTGACTTCTGTCGCGGTCCGCACCAACCCCAAGACGCGCGAGTCGCGCCTCTTTTCCAACATCGGCAAGTTCGTCTTCAAATCCGGGGAGATCAGTTTGCGCACCTATGCGCGCTACGCCGCGCTCAAGATATTTTCCCTATGCGGTATTTTGACCTTTATCGCGGGTTTTGGCCTCGGCGTGCGCTTTCTCTATTTCTTATTTTTTACGGACGAAGGGATGCTGCATGTGCAGTCGCTTATTTTGGCGGCGATTCTGCTGTTGGCCGGATTTCAGATGTTTCTCACCGGCGTCATAGCCGATCTGATCGCCACCAATAGGGACTTGCTTGAAGATGCGTTGCAGCGGGTCAAGAAGTTGGAATTGCGCGATACGGACCAAAGATAATTCGCACATGAAAAAACCTGCGGTTTACATAGATGGCCAAGAGGGGACGACCGGGCTGCGCATTCGCCAGATGCTAGCCGGGCGCGAGGATGTGGAGGTGCTGCTCATTCCACCGGAGCATCGCCGGGATCGGCATGCGCGGGCCGAGTTTCTCAACCGCGCGGACTTGTGCGTCCTCTGCCTGCCCGACGACGCGGCAGCCGAGGCCCTCGCCTTGCTCGAAAACCCGCAGACTAAGGTCATCGACACGAGCACCGCGCGCCGGGTCCATTCCGAATGGGTCTATGGACTGCCCGAGATTTCGCCCGCGCACAAAGAGCAGATTCGCCGCGCACAGCGAGTCGCCAATTGCGGTTGTTATCCCGTCGGCTTCATCCTCGCCGTGCGGCCCCTCATCTTGCAGGAGCTGCTCCTGCCAACCGCGCCGCTGACCATCAACGCAGTGTCCGGCTATTCCGGCGGGGGGCGGTCAATGATCGCCGAATACGAAGGGGAAGGCAATCACAAGCCTTTCTGCCTGTACAGCCTCGACGGCGCGCACAAGCACTTGCCCGAAATCTGGAAATTCAGCGGGTGCGAAAAGCAGCCGCTCTTTGTGCCGTCCGTCGATCATTCGTTCTGCGGCATGGTAGTAAGCACGCCCGTGCCCACGGAATTTTTCGCCCGTGCCGATGTCAATCGCGAAGCAGTGTACGAAGTCTGGCGCGAGTACTACGCGGACTGTCCCTTTGTAAAGGTGGTCGCGCCCCAAGACGCTGTGTTACGCGACGACAAATTCCTCGACCTAACGGGATTGAGCCATACCAACTTCGTCGAACTATCGGTCTGGGGCGACCCAGAGCGGGGATTGGTTTTGGTCGGGCGACTCGACAACCTCGGCAAAGGAGCGTCAGGCAATGCCGTGCAGTGCCTCAATTTGATGCTCGGTTGCGACGAGACCGCAGGGCTGGTCTAGATGCTCGTTGATAGCCATTGTCATCTCGACCAATTCGCCGATGCCGACGCCGTGCTTGCGGCAGCCGCCCAAGCTGGGGTGGGACAGGTCGTCGCCGTTAGCGAAAGCGCCGACTCCATGCGCACGGTACTCGCGCTCAAGCAGCGGTATCCAGATCAGGTGCTGGCCGGGCTGGGCTTGCATCCGGCGTGGATTACCCAAGCCACAGACGCAGAACTCTCCGAAGGACTTGCCTATCTGGTCGCGCATCTGCCCGAGGCCGATGTCCTCGGCGAGGTCGGCCTCGACTACAAATGGGCAGCCAGTCCGGAACAGCAGGCCCAGCAGCAGGACGTCCTCACGCAACAACTCGACCTAGCGGCACAGTGCAGCAAGCCGATCAACCTGCACTCGCGCCGCGCCCAGCGACAGACCTTAGAGCGGGCCGTGGAATTTCGCCGCCGCACCAAGCTCAACGCCCAACTGCATTGGTTCACCCAATCCAAAAAACTCGTGCGGATCTGCCGCGCAGAGCGGATCTACGTGTCCGTCGGCCCATCCGTCCTGTGCGATCCGCAGACCCAAGCCGTGGTCGCAGAAATCGACCGCGAGTTGCTGCTGTTGGAAACGGACGCGCCCGTGCCCATCGGCGGAGCTGCCGGCCATCCGGCGCGAGTGGCAGCAGTCGCCGCCAAACTAGCCGAACTTATCGGGTTTACTGCGGAGGAGGCCGCGGCCAATTGGGCGCGCTATTTGGGCAAGCTGCCGTGAAAATATCGACATTATGGGAAATGCTATCAGCGCAATTAGGTAAATAGGAGGAACTATGCCAACGAGTATTTTTGCCCTTGCTTGCGCCCTCGTCTTTTGCGGGCTAGCAGGGCCAGCGAGTGCCCAGAGCTTGGAAAGCCTGATCAAGTTGGGCGAAGAAGAAGTCAAACTACAGCCCCTTTCCGCGTCCGACCTACCGGCCCTAAATCAGGATTTGACCTCCGGTAAGGCGAGCCTACCCAGCGGTTTAAGCGCGGACAAGACGCGCATCGGTCAGGATCGCGATATAGACCCGGACACATATATCGTCGGCCCCAACGACGTATTGCAACTCTACATCTGGGGCGAATTTGACCAGCCCTATACCTTGCAGGTCAATCCAGAGGGCAATGTCCTCATCCCCACCGTCGGCTCGTTTCACATTTCGGGTCTATCGCTGACCGCGACCAAAGAGCGCCTCTCGACCGCAGTCCAAAACAAATATCCTAACGTGGGCATCAGTATCTCCCTTGTGAGTATGCGCTTCTTCACCGCGTACGTCACCGGCGCAGTGCTGAACGAGGGCAGCTTCACCATCTATCCGACTACGCGGGTTTTAGATATAATCAAACAGGCTGGCGGCTTTGAGGACCGATTGCAACGGGTCGCGTTGCAGGACCAAGATGCCGGTGAAGCCACTAACCGCAACACAGGCCGACGCTCCATCCAACTGATCCACCGCGACGGCACCAGCGAGCGCGTGGATCTCGACATGTTCCTCGCCACCGGTGACCTCGCTCACAATCCCTACGTACGCATGGGCGACGTGGTCCACGTCTCGTTTCGCAAGCATTCGGTGTCCATCTTCGGCGCGGTCAACCAAGAGGGCGAATACGAGTTCCTACCTGGGGACACCCTCGGCGACCTCGTAACATTGGCCAAGGGCTTGAACCGCTCCAAACCGATGATCAGCGCCGAACTCTGGCGCTTTCAGGAGGGAACCGATCAGGCCGAAGTCATTGAGCTAGGCGGTGCCAAAGAGGCGCTGGAGGAACTGGACTACGAGACCATCCGCCACATTGAACTGCGCCCCAACGACGCGATCTTTATCCGCACGCAATCGCTGTGGCAGTCCACGCACACGGTCGTGATCTCTGGCGAGGTCAGGTTCCAAGGCCGTTACCGCATCGAACCCGGAGTTACCCGCATCAAGGACATGGTGGTCGCGGCCGGCGGCCTCACCGATGAGGCGTCTCTCATCGGTGCCCGAGTGATCCGCACCAAGGTACGGGCCGAGAAAGACCCGCAGCTAGAGCAGCTAAAGAGACAGAGCGAGGTGGCGGGCCTCACCGACATGAACATCGAGGATCGGGCTTATCTCAAGACCAAAACCCGCGAGGAAAAGGGGCGGGTCGCTGTCGATTTCGAGCGGTTGTTTGTCGATGGCGACGAGCAGCAGAACATCTTGCTCGCCAACGGCGATGTGATCTTTTTCCCCATGCAGCGGCACACCATCAACGTCAGTGGCCAAGTGCAGCGAGCCGGGCTGATCGACTACGAGCCAGGCCGCAAAGTGCGCTACTACATAACCAAGGCCGGCGGGTACTTGTACGACGCCGACAAACGCAATGCCCGCCTAGTCCGAGCGCGCACGGGCGTCCGCGAGAAACTCAAAGACAA
>VXZF01000538.1:6931-11896 GCA_009845645.1 Gemmatimonadota bacterium
TCGGCGGCACCTTGGCCATCTGCGTCTTGGCCGGTGGCCTCAGCTTCCTCTTGCCAAAGGAATACGAGGCCACTGTGCAAATTTTGCCCCCCCGAGAGAAGAAGGAGAGTTTTGGTTTTTCCAGCATGCTCTCGTCCTTACCCATACCCGCCTTGCGCCTCGGGGAGCGGGGCACGCCAGCTGACATTTCTCTCGCCACCATCGGGAGCATGACGACGCGGCGGCGGATGGTCGAGAAATTTGGCTTGATGCAGCGCTACGAGTCCAGCACTCTGACCGACGCGCTTGAGACCCTCGCCGACAATACCACGGCCGCCATGACCGAAGAGGGCATGCTTGCGGTATCAGTCCTAGACAAAGACCCGCACATGGCCGCCAACATGGCCAATTACTACATCGCCCTGCTCGATAGTACCAACAAGCGATTCGCGCACAAGACGGCCTCCGACCGCTTGGACTTTATCCGTGAGGTTTTGCAAGAAGAAGATAAAAAGCTAGAGGACAAGATGAAGCGGCTAGAGGAGTTCCAGTCCGAGCACAATGCCATCTCGATCGCGGATCAAGCCCGCGCCGCGATCCTGACGGCCACCTCAATGCAGACCGCCGTAATGGAGCTCGGAATTGAGCGCCAACTGCTCATTCAATCGGGGCTAGGTCCCAACCACGACAAGGTCAAACAGCTCGAGCGCAAAATTGGCCTGCGGCGAGAGACCCTCGCTTTCTTGCGCGATGGCCTCAGACCCACCGACAACGGCTTGCTGCCAAACAAAGCGCTGCGACTACCACTAGACGAAAACCTCTTCCTGCCGCTGAAGCAGATCCCGAGCGTGGTCCAAGAGTACACAAACCTTGAAAAGGATGTACTCGTGCAGACGTCCCTTTTGCTGGTCCTGCTGCAACAGGAGGCCCAAGCCCTGATCGAGGCCAAGGACGCCACTTCGACCGTGCAGATACTCGACCCGGCCACGCCGCCCGAAATCAAGGCCAAACCCCAGCGCGTGCTGATCGTATTTCTCGCCGGCTTACTTAGCCTCATCGCCTCAGTCTCCTATGTGATGGGGGCGGTGTACATGCGGGGGCTTCAACAGCGCTGGCGCGAGCGGCGCGAGACGACGCCTGAAGTTCTATGACTATTCGAGTAAAAGTGATCAACAAGGGAGACCAACCACTGCCCACCTATGAGACAGCGCACAGCGCCGGCCTCGACTTGCGCGCCGCGTTATCAGAAGCAGTGGTGTTAGCACCCGGCGAGCGCGGCCTCATTCCCACGGGCCTGTTCCTCGAAATTCCCCCAGGGTACGAGGCACAGGTCCGGCCGCGCAGTGGCTTGGCTCTCAAGCGCGGCCTAACGCTGCTCAACGCCCCAGGCACGATCGACTCCGACTACCGAGGCGAAGTCGGCGTCATAATGGTCAACCTTTCGGCCGAGGACCAGCATATCGGCCCGGGCGAGCGCATCGCCCAGCTCATTTTCGCGCCGGTGACGCGCGGCGAGTGGATCGAGGTTGAGGCGCTTGCTGAAACGGAGCGCGGCAGTGGCGGCTTTGGCTCGACCGGGGCGCACTGAAACTGTCCAAAAGTGGGTGAAAAAAGAAAGGGGCCGGTACTCTTGTTGGAGTACCGGCCCCTTTGTGTTGCATCCGTACGGCTTACTAACCCGCGCCCCCCGATATGGCCGGCAGAAAGTGGACCTCGCTTTGCGGCCCCACCTTAGCCCTTAGCCCAGCCGCGACCACTTCGCCATCCACCGCGACGGCAATTTCGGTTTTGATGCGGTCGCCGTCGAGCACCCGCTCCTTGAAGCCGGGGTAGCGGGCGTCGAGCGCGGCAACGACTTCGCGCACGGTCGCGCCCTCTACCTCTACTTGCTGCTGGCCAGCAGTCAGCTTCTGCATCAGCGAGGGAATCCAAGCTACAGGCACAGCTTTAGCTACTCCCTGCCAACGCGGCGACAATGCGGTCGGGCTTCATGGGCAATTCCTGCGGCCGCACGCCAACGGCATCCTCAATGGCCGCGGCAATGGCCGCGGGCGGCGGGGCAATGTTGGCCTCGCCAACGCCGCGCACGCCATAGGGATGGCCCGGGTTGGGGACCTCGACGATGATGGTCTCAATCATCGGCAGGTCGAGGCTAGTCGGAATCCGGTAGTCGAGAAAGCTGGAGTTGTCGAGGTGGCCGTCTCCACTGTAGAAGTACTCCTCGTTGAGCGCCCAACCAATGCCTTGTACCGAGCCGCCCTGCATCTGGCCCTCGACGTACGCCGGGTGAATCGCCCGGCCCGCGTCTTGGACGACCGTGAAGCGCAAAATATCCACCTTGCCGGTCTCGGGATCGACCTCGACATCGGCGATATTGGCCGCAAAGGAGCCGCCGACGCCCGAGTCCGGATCCACAGTGGCGCGGCCAATGACGGGACCGCCGGTCTCTTCGAGGCGGCCGGCTAATTCCTTAAAGGCCATCTCGTTATCCCCGGAACGGAAGACGCCGTCGTCAAACTCGACTTGGCCTGCTTCGACCTCCCAGAGTTGGGCCGCGCGCTCGCAGAGTTGGTCCCGCACGTCGAGGGCGGCCTTGTACGCGGCCCAGCCAGTGGCGTACGTCACGCGGCTGCCGCCGGTTACGTCCGTGTGGCCAATCGAGTCCGTGTCGGCTACCTGCGGTTTGACGTCTTCGGCCCGCAGGCCCAAAGTCTCGGCAAACTGCATGGCGACCGACGTGCGCGTGCCACCAATGTCGGTCGAACCCTCGACTAAGCTGACTGTGCCGTCAGAGTTGACGCTGGCCGTGCAGGAAGACTTGAGCCCGACGTTGAACCAATAGCCGACCGAGATACCGCGCCCTCCGTTGGGGCCAGCGGGCACTGGACTCTGATAGTGCTCTGAGTCGCGGATAGCTTCCAACACCTCCTTACAGCCCATCTTCGGATACACCACGCCGTCAATGCGGCGGGTGCCGGTCGTCGCGGTGTTTTTGAGCCGGATCTCCAGCGGCTCCATCCCCAGTTCGGCAGCCAGCAGATCAACTACGTGCTCGGTGGCGAAGGCCACCTGCGTCGAACCTGGAGCGCGATACGCAAAACTCCGCGGCTTGTTGACCACTACGTCATAGCAGTCGATCCGGCCGTCGGGGATGTCGTAGCACGAAAACACGCACATCGCGGCCGCGCCGACCAAGCCGCCGGGATACGCCCCAGACTCAAAGGCGATATAGGCGTCGGCGGCCACGATCTTGCCGCTCTTGTCAGCACCCATCTTGATCTTGACGTACGACCCAGGCGTCGGGCCGGTGCTCTCGAAGACAGCTGGCCGGGTCATAATCATTTTGACGGGCTGGCCGCTCGCCTTGGAGAGCAGGGCGGCGACTGGCTCCAAGTAAACCGGGATTTTGCCGCCAAAACCGCCGCCGATCTCCTGGGGCACGACCTTGATCCTGGAAATGGGCATGTCCAAGACCGCGCCGACTTGGGCGCGCGCAGTGAACGAACCCTGAGTGCTGGTCCAGACTGTCAGTTGGCCATCGGCGTTCCAACTCGCCGTGGCGTTGTGCGGCTCGATGTACCCTTGATGCACAGTAGCGGTCTGAAACTCGCGTTCCACGACCACATCGGCCTCGGCAAAGGCTTTATCTGCATCACCGAGCCTGTGCTCGAAGTGGGTAGCGAGGTTGCTCTTGCGGCCAGTGTCTTCCCCAAACTCTTGGGTGGTCATATCGTCGTGGAGTTGGGGCGCGCCCTCCTGCATGGCCTCGCGCACATCGAGCACGGCCTCTAGGACTTCGTACTCGACCTCGATCAGGTCGAGCGCCTCTTCGGCAATGTGAGCGCTAGTGGCGGCAACCGCGGCGACTGGATGTCCGCTGTACAGGGCCTTATCCGTGGCCAGCACGTTGTCGCGCAGGTATTTGAGCCGGGCCGGGCCTTCGCCGAGATCGACCATTTGGTCGCCGGCATCGGGCAGATCGGTGCCCGTGAGGACGGCCTTGACCCCGGGCAGGGCCACAGCTTTAGACGTGTCTATGGACTTGATGCGCGCATGGGCGTGGGGCGAGCGCAGGACCTGCCCGTAGAGCAAGCCGGCCAACCGGGTGTCGGCACCGTAAATGGCGCGCCCAGTGACCTTATCAACGCCGTCGTGGCGGATGGGACGGGTACCGATGACTTTGTAGCCGCCGTTTGTGGCAGACATGGCGTTCCTCCTCGTTGGGTTTAGGCGCTTTGGTGCACTTCCTCAGCCGCGTCGAGGACAGCGCGAATGATCTTGTCGTAGCCCGTGCAGCGGCACAAGTTGCCGGCCAGCCAGTGCCGCACTTCGTGCTCGGAAGGGTTGGGATTGTGGTCGAGCAGGGCTTTGGAAGCCACCAAAAAGCCCGGCGTGCAGATGCCGCATTGCAGCGCGGCGTGTTCGAGAAACTTCTGCTGCACCGGATGCAGGCTATCCGGGCTGGCAAGCCCCTCAACCGTGCCAATCTCCTTGCCCTCGGCCTCGACGGCCAGCATCAGACAAGAATCGACGAGGACGCCGTCAACGGCGATAGAGCACGCGCCACAATTGCCGTCGTTGCAGCCTTCCTTGGTGCCGGTGAAGCCGAGCGTCTCGCGCAATACTTCGAGCAAGCTTTGGCGTGGCTCGCAGAGAAATTCGGTCGGCTCCCCGTTGATCGTGGTCTGGACGTGTATTTTGCTCATGTACCTTAACTCCAAATTTGGGCCGCCTGTTGCGGCGAGTGAGACGTTTCTCTCGCCGACCGGATGGTCGGTGCAGAGTGTTTTCCGCCGACCGGATGGTCGGTGCAGCTTCTAATACCTTCTATCCGGCCGCTTCCTGCACGGCGTTGGCGACGAACTGGCCACGAGCCCGAGCCACAGCACCCGCGAGGGTGCGCTTGACCAATACCCCGACGAGATGGGTGCGGAACTCGGCCGGACCGCGCATATCGGAAATCGGGCGAGCCGCGCTCTGGGCCAT
>VXZF01000324.1:0-9013 GCA_009845645.1 Gemmatimonadota bacterium
TTGGGCGGCATAATCCCAAATATCCGAGTCATCCGATTCCTTCATGCCTATGTCTCGGACATGTAGCGAATCAGGGTACAGATCCTGCAAATCTGCGACCAATCGGTAGGAAAGATTTTGGTCGTAGAGAAATTTCATGCCGAAGAAATAGACATAAGCCGACGCTCTCGGTCCGCAGCAAATGCCAAACAAGCACGAATGTCTTCATGCGTAAGATCGGGAAAGTCGCGCAAAATCTCTTCAATGGACATATCCGAAGCGAGATAGTCGAGTACATCATAAACGGTAATCCTCATGCCGCGAATGCACGGCTTACCACTGCGCTTACCGGGTTCAATAGTGATGATATGTCGATAATCCATCATTTTCCTCCTTCAGTTAGCATTAGCACCAAGGGGAAACCCGTCTTCTAGAAATTAGCGGCGCATACCGCTGGCGTCCATACGCCGCTAGGGCGGATTCAGGCCCGTTCGGCGCGATGCTGAGCGACCAGTTCCGCCATGCTTTTAAAACGAAAGTCCGGTTCCACCGCCTCCTGTGGCGATGCCGTTGCGCCACCGCCGCGACCAGCCCGCCGGTCAATCCATGCCGTCGTCAGGCCGATTGCCTTGGCCGGCACGTGGTCGTGAAAGAGGCTCTGTGCGACGTGCAGGATGCTTCCGGGGTCGCCGCCGAAGTCCGCAGCCACCCGAGCGAGCAGGAATTCGAAGTTGGCTCGTGATGGTTCGTACGAGCCGATCTCCTCGGCGGTAAGGATCGCGTTCCAAGGATCCCCGAGACGAGCAGAGCTACCCCGATAGCTAGCGCGGTCGCAATTAGTGAGGGTAATCAGTCGGTGGTGGCGCTTCAAATAGGCGAGCGATTCGGCCGCGTCGGCAAAGGCCGGCCAGTCTCCGACCGACTGACCGAAGCGGATGCTCTCGGCCTCATCGGGTTCGCCACCCCAATTCCGGATCAGCATGCGATGGGTTGCTGCTAGGAGGTCAGCATAGAGCAGGTCGGGAGTGGCTGCTTGGCAAGCGGATTCCACCTGCGCGAAGGTAGCGAGGGCTGCCTCGCGAGTCGGTGGGTCGGCCAGACGCGCACAGAGCGGTTGCAGCGCATCCCAGATCCCCGTCTCCCAGTCGATTAGGGTGCCGTAGGTGTCGAAGGTCAGTATCGAAAAGTCACAGAGACGCATGGGCGTTTTCACAAGCCCCAAGCCTGTTTCGACGAGGATTAAACCAACTCACACAGATCATACACCAAATTTACTCTCCTGACCTCTGAGGGATGATCCCCTTCTGCATCAACCATTGGTCAACCATCCTATAGATCTCCTCTATCTCTTCGTCAGAATGTCCATGTGCATGCATCCATTCTTCAAAGGGACGTTCACCTGCTACTATACGGCTGAGAATATCTTGGAATTTCTGTTCTGGCAGGCCGTAGATCTCGAACTGCTCCTGCCTTGTAGTAGGGACAATACCATCGGCCATCAAGTCCAGAAGCGCACCCCGGTTCTCTCGCACCAACTGCTCAATGCAGTCGTTGACTGCCGATTTTCGGGATGAGGGAAAACGACGCATTTCCATCTGCTTGTTGAGATGTGTCCGAACTCGGGCAACTCCACCCGCAGTAAGCCAACTCTTCAGGTCGTCCACAGAACTACCGACGGGTCTGAAGCGGTCATTCTTCAAGACCTCGAGTGCATACCGGAAACTTTCCCGAAAAAATTCCTCCCAGCCTTCATGTTCCAGATTCTCGATCAGAGCCATATATATCTCCTGCTAAGTACACGATAGTAAGCTAAGTTATGGTGCAGTTCTGCTTTAGGTTTAGTAGTAGTTCTCCTCCCGCACATCGCGGAAGGTCTAGATGCCGGTGGAGGGTCTGCGTCTGTTCATGGATGCATCGCCTTCAGGCGTATTTCCGCGGCATCTTCACCTCGGACACCTCGTCCAACAAAGCCCGCTCTTCCGGTGCCAAAGACCAATCCAAGTCCGCGCAGATCTCATCCACATGTGCCGGCTCGTCGGCCCCCAAAATAGGGGCGCTGATCTCGTCGTGATCTAAAATCCAAGCAATGGCCACCTGCGCCGGGGTCTTGCCGTGCTGCGCCCCAATATCGATTAGCGTCTGGACGATGGTATCGACCCGCTCGGTCATGGCCTCGGCAAAATTGTATTTGCCCGGACTCATGCCGCGCAGCTCGTCCGTGCTCCACGGCGTCCCCGGTGGCGGCACTTGCCCGCGGCGAAAGCGGCCAGAGAGCAGACCAATGGCCAGTGGACTGTAGGTCATAATGCCCAAGCCAAACTGACGGCAGATGGGCATCAACTCCGGCTCCATCTCCCAGCGGTTGAGCAGATTGTACTGATTCTGGATACAGGCAAATGAGGCCAAGCGCTCGCGCTGCGAAATCCACAAGGCTTCGACGATCTTCCACGGCGGAAAATTAGAGCACCCCACGTAGCGCGCCTTGCCCTGCCGCACAATGTCGTCAAGCGCACCCAAGGTCTCCTCCAACGGCGTGACTGGATCAAAACTGTGCAGCAAGTACAGATCGACGTAATCGGTCTGTAGCCGCTGCAGCGACGCCTCAATGCCCCGCAGCAAATTGACCCGCGACAACCCCACGTGATTGGGACTATTACCCAAGGTGCCAAAAATCTTGGTTGTCAGCACCACTTCCTCGCGCCGTCCCTTGATGGCCTTACCCACCACTTGTTCGGAGCGTCCCCCACCATACAGCGCCGTATCGATAAAATTGCAGCCCAAGTCCAAGGCCCGCTGCACTACCTCAATGCAAACCTTCTCGTCCTCCTGGCCGCGAAACGCCGCGCCCAAGCACACTTTGGACACCTTGACGCCGGCCTTGCCTAAATTGCGGTATTCCATAGCTCTCCTCTTGTGTTAGCCTGATTGCCCGACCTCGTCGAGCGCGGCCAACAAATACTCGTTGTCTTGAGGGCGCAGCGATGTCAGCCGCACAAAATCAGGCGCATCTTGCCGCCAGCGGGCGCGGATCCGCCGTTCTTCCAAACCGGCCCGCATCCGCTGCGGGCCGATCCCCTCGCAGTACACCCAAAAGAAATTCGCCGCGCTCGGATAGACCCGCAACCACGGTCGCTCGTTCAGCCCCTCGTAAAGTACCTTACAATCGCTGCGAATCTGGGCGACGACCTCCTGCAAATAATCCTGGTCGGCCAGCGCCGCCTGTGCCGCCACCAGCGACAGTGCATTGACCGCCCAAGGAACCTGCATCTGACCGAGGGCGGCGATAACGGGCTTAGGCCCAATGGCGTAGCCGATCCGCAAACCAGCCATGCCGTATGCTTTGGAAAAGGTCCGCAGCACCACCAAATTCTCCCGCTCTTGCACCCAAGGCACGTAGCTGTGGCCAGCATAATCTGCGTAGGCTTCATCGACAATGCACAGGCAGTTGGACAACTCATCGAGCAAACGCGCCATCTCCGCGTCGCCGCAAAGGAGATTGCCCGTGGGGTTGTTGGGACTGCTCAACAGCAGCACTCGCGCCCCCGATCGTCGACCCGCCTCGATAAAGCGCTCGGGCACCAGCACAAAATTTTCCTCGTGCAGCGGCACCGGAATCACTTCAGCCGCGCACCGCTGCCCCAACGCCACAAAGCGCTCGTACGACGGAGACGGGATGAGCAAACGCTGTTGCTCTAGTAGCAACCGCGCCAAAAAAAGCCAGACCACGGCCTCCCCAGACCCGTTGTACACTATGAAGTGATCGGGCGAAAGCCCCCAATGCGCCGCCAAATCCCCGCGCAACGACTCGGCGCGTTCCTCGTCGCTGTAGCGGCTAAAGTCGCCGGTGCGGGCAAAGGCGACCATGGCCTCCCGAACCTTGGGCGACGGCCCATACGGATTGGTCGCCGCGTCAAAGCGCAGCCATTCTGAGACATCAAGTGTCGCAGGGTGGAACATTTCATCGTTCATATAGAAATCGTCCTTTATAAAGACCTTCCTACGCTAGCCATAAAGGATAGAGGCGGCAACCACACTCCTTTTGCCTTATACTGTTATGCGGTGCCCACAAGATGTGCCCTTACGTCAACTAAGACCATGCCGACCAACGCCAAAAAACCAATCATCGCCTGGGCCTTGTACGACTGGGCCAACTCGGCCTTTGCCACCACGGTCATCGCCGCCTTCTTCCCGGTGTTTTTTAAGTCCTACTGGAGTGCCGGAAGCGACGTTACCGAAAGCACCTTCCAACTGGGGCTAGCCAACTCGCTCAGCAGCCTGATCGTCGTGCTGCTAGCCCCCTTCTTAGGGGCCATTGCCGACCAAGGCGGCACCCGGCGCAAGTTTCTGTTTGCCTTTGCCTTCTTGGGCGTCCTCGCCACGGGGTGCCTCTACATGGTCGCCCAAGGTGCGTGGGAGTTGGCGGTTGTGGTCTATGTCTTGGCCGCCATCGGCTTTTCCGGTGGCAATACCTTTTACGACGCGCTTATCGTGGCAGTGGTCGGACGCGACAAGTCCGACTCGGTCTCGGCGCTCGGATATAGCCTCGGCTATCTGGGCGGCGGCTTGCTGTTTGCGCTCAATGTGGTGATGGTCCTCCACCCCACGACCTTCGGATTGGCCGATGCCAGCGAGGCAGTGCGCGTGTGCTTTTTGCTAGTCGCCATCTGGTGGGCTGGCTTTTCGCTGCCGCTCTTTTTGTGGGTCGAGGAATCGCCGCCCACGCGCGCCCATAGCGGCTGGAGCGCAGTCTCGGCCGGCTATCGACAACTCATCTCGACCGGCCGCGACATTCGGCAGCTACGCACGACCTTTGTCTTTCTCATCGGCTATTGGCTGTACATCGACGGCGTCGATACCATCGTCCGCATGGCCATCGACTACGGCTTGTCCCTAGGCTTTGACACCAACGACCTGCTCATCGCCTTGGGCATTACCCAGTTCGTGGGCTTCCCCGCAGCCATTGCCTTTGGCTGGATCGGCGAGCGGATTGGTACTCGCAAGGGGATCTTCATCGGCCTAGCCGTCTATATCGCGGCAACGGTGTGGGGCTACTTTCTGAATGCAGTCTGGGAATTTTACGCCTTGGCCGTCGCCGTCGGCCTAGTCCAAGGCGGGGTGCAAGCCCTAAGCCGCTCGCTCTACTCAAGACTCATTCCCCGGGACCGCGCGGCGGAGTTTTTCGGCTTTTACAACATGCTGGGCAAGTTCGCCGCGGTCATCGGTCCAGTGCTCGTGGGCTGGATTGGGGTGCTGACCGGCAGCCCCCGCGTGGGGATTTTGTCGATCGTCGTCCTCTTCGTCGCGGGCGGAATCTGCCTCTACTTCGTCGATGAGGAGCGAGGCACGGCCGCAGCGCGCGCCATTGAGGGCACTTAGCAAAACGCCTGCGCCGTCAGCGCATACACCTTCGCCACCCGCACCAACTCGGCCACCGACACCTGCTCGTCGGTAGTGTGCGCCCCCGTGGCGCAAGGACCGTGTGTTAGAGCTTCAATCCCAGCAGCCATAAAAACATTGCCGTCGTCGATAAAAGGTTTGCCTCCCAAGGGCAGCACTGCCCCGGTCACCTGTTCGTGTGCAGACTGAAACGCACCCACCAGCGGACTGTTCTGATCTACTGCAAAGGCATCACCGGGCATGTTCCAATCCGCGAGCCGGATGCGGGTGCCGCTTGCCGCAGCTACGTCGGCGAGTAAATCCTCCATTTCGCGGCGTGCGGTTGGCTCCGAGCCGGCCGCCACCCAGCGGCGAGTCCCTTCGACACGGCATTGGACCGGCATCTGATTGTAGATCTGGCCGCCTTCAACCCGGCCAATAAACAGCGTGTCGCTGCCGACATAGGGGGCGGTTCGCTCGCGCAGATGCTCGTTCAGCGCGTTCAGCCGCAAAACCACCTCGGCCCCTGCGGCGATCACGTCCGGCAGTCCAGCGGGCCGCAGCACCTCGTGTACTGGCTCGCCATCGCGCTCGATCTCTACACTAAACACGGCCATCCCACGCCCGGCGACTGGCAGCACGTCGCCCAGATACTCTGGCAGCAGCACCCCGTCGCCGACAAAGCCTTCGCGGATCAAGGCCAAAAGCTGGCGGCGGTCGCCCCAAGGTGCTTCGTGGTGGTCGTGGGCCGTAAGCAGGATCGCTCCTTTGGTCAGCGCGCCTGTATCCCTCAACGCCCTGAGCGCCTCGACAAAGGCGGCGATTCCTCCCTTCATGTCGGACGACCCCGACCCATAGAGCTGACCGTTCTCTACCTTGGGCGGCACAAAGGGCAAATGCACCGTGTCCAAATGCCCATCGAATTGCAACACCCGCCCAGGCTGCCCGCTGTCGAAGCGAGCGGCCACGGCCGGCGCTTGCGGCCAATCGGCTTGGGGGCGCTCTACGGCAAATCCCTCCGCAGCCAATATGGACGCCAACGCATCAGCCACCGCGCCGGCATCCAGCGTTGGGCTGGGCACTGCAATCAATTTCTTAGCCGTATCAATTAGGCGCTGCTCATCGACGGCCTGTAGTATGTTGTCTTCCATCCTTGGCACTCCTTTACCCACCTTGAGATTTAGTTGTATCGGCATCGGCTGCGCCACGCGGACAGAGCCACCCGCGCTCCCAGGACGGACCACTACAATTTTCCTCAAGCGCTTCCAGCCGCTGCTCCTCGGTTCGCTTCCACGGATCCTTGGGCAGATCAGTCGGCCCTTGGGGATCGCTCAACCCGCAACCGACCAACGCCATGCAGAGCATCCACTTTCTCGCCATATTGGCCTCCGTTGCCCGCCTCTGACAATCTCCGTACTTTGGCCCCAATTCGCAAAGGAGCTGACCTATGTCCCATCCCCCTGATTACGGCATCATCTACAACTGGGACGGTGCGCCGCACGGCTACTCGCCCGTTCCCCAGTCCATGGACGCCTTTCTCGACAAGACGTATGCCCCCCTCGAAGACACCCAAGTCGGTGCCCTGTTTTGGTGCGTGGGCGAACACGCCACCCGCTGGCCAAGCGACGCGCTCGAACTAGTCGGCGATCTTCACCAGCGCCGCTATGAAAGCGCCGCTAGCTACATCCACACCGAAAACATCCGCCGCATGTTGGATCGAGGCGAGGATCCCCAACAGGCCGTTATCGACCGCGGCCACGAGTTAAACCTCCATGTCTATGCCTCGCTGCGCATGAACGACAATCACTTCAACGGCGCTCAGCTAAGCGACCTCCAGACCCTGCACCACGTCGAACTGACCAAACTGCGCAAAGACCACCCCGAATGGCTCCTCGGCGAAGATACCGAGGAGTGGTTTGCCCTGTCGTGGAATATGGCCATCCCCCAAGTGCGCGAAAATCGCTTCCAACACTTGCGCGAAGTTTGCCAAAACTACCCCTGGGACGGCGTCGAGCTCGACTGGCAACGCCACCCCTTCCACTTCCCCGCCGACTATGCCTATCGCCTGCGCTACATTTTCACCGATTTCATGCGGGCGGCGCGGCAACTGACCGACGAACTGGCCCAACAGCGCGGCCGACCTTTCTACCTAGCAGCCCGCGTCGCCGGCTCCATCGAGGGCTGTCACCGCATTGGCTACGACGTGGAAACCTGGGCAAAAGAAAACCTCGTCGATATCCTAATTCCGGCCGGTGCCGCCGCTACCGATCCAGCCATTGAAGTCAGTGCCTTCCGCGCCCTCTGCACCGACCGCGACATCGCCCTCTACCCAGGTTTTGACGGCGGCGTCCCCGGCCCGGCCGCCGGCCCCGAAGGCGAAACGGCCCGCCACAACATGCGTACCAAAGCCACGGCCATGCAGTATCACGGCCAAGGCGCGACCGGTATATACGCGTTCAACTGGCACGCCGACCGCGATTCAAAGCGCGAATTGCTAACTCAAGTGGGCGCGGTCCAGACCTTGCGCCGCCAAGACAAGCTCTACAACGCCACCCACCGCTTCCGCCAACACACCGGGGAGTGGCGCGGCGCGTACCAACACGACCGGCTGCGCGGCACCCTACCTGTCCCTCTCTATCCGACCATGCGGGAGACTGGCCCGCACTTCGACCTCGACCTCGCCGATGACTTGAGCGCGGATCCACCAGCGACCATTACCCTGCGTCTGCGTCTGCAAGATTGGGTCGCGGGCGACGAGGTTCGCTGCTGCTGGGATGGCGAGGTATTAGCCGACCCGGACATCAGCTATTGCCACGGCGGAAACCCCAAACCTATCTCCGATGTCAGTGCCGCCGCTTGGCACAGCTTCGCGCTCACGGCCGACCAAGCCGCCCGCGGCCTTCACCGCATAGAAGTCGTTCTCTTGCAACGCCATCCCCAACTTGCTTGCGACTTGATACTAACCGACGTCGAGGTGGTCATCCTCTATTAAGAACTGACGACACGAGCGGAAGTCGCTGTACCTTGTGAAAATTCCGCCCATCCGTTGTATTATAAAGAAGCTGGAAGCTTGCCCGAAGAATGCTTCCAACCAATAGCAGAGGAACCACCATGCCAGCATCTCAAGCAAAAGTAGCTATCCCCGGCAAGCGTCAGGTTCGTATAACCTTGCCGAATCCCCGCTCGGAAAAGGTGCAAAGGCGGGTAGCAAACTCGGTCGCCCGCTTAAACCAATCTCAGGAAGCCGACGCGCTCCAATGGGTCGAGGCCGTGTCTGAATTTGACGAGCGTGAGACGCGGTGACATCGTGACAGTGGCAGTCGCGGGCGATTTTGGGAAACCGCGCCCAGCCGTGATCGTCCAAAGCGACGTGTTTCCAGATGAGCACGGGTCGGTTATTGTCTGCCAAATAACGTCGGCCTTAGAAGATGCCCCCGATTTTCGGGTTACTATCGAACCCTCTAAAAGCAACGGCCTGCTCCGGACCTCCCAGATCATGGTGGACAAGCTAGTAACTGTACGGCGCAGGCGAATTGGTAGCCGCATTGGCCGGTTGGAGGATCGGGAAGTTAGGCGTTTGAACCGAGCTCTTGCATTCGTGATGGGATTGGCAGACTAGCAATCTGGCGAGAATCACCTATCGCGCCCTCTACCAATC
>VXZF01000324.1:9023-11886 GCA_009845645.1 Gemmatimonadota bacterium
GATATCAGCTATTGCCACGGCGGAAACCCCAAACCTATCTCCGATGTCAGTGCCGCCGCTTGGCACAGCTTCGCGCTCACGGCCGACCAAGCCGCCCGCGGCCTTCACCGCATAGAAGTCGTTCTCTTGCAACGCCATCCCCAACTTGCTTGCGACTTGATACTAACCGATGTCGAGGTATTAATCCGCTACGGCTAGGAGTCTAACGCCCATAGCGCAGGCCAAAGAAAAAACCCGGCCACGTGAAAATCCCATTTTCCCATTCCTTCTCGTAGCGGCTGCCCGACTCAATCAGCCGCTGATGGCCATCGGTCGACAACTGGTTCAGGGAGACGCCGCCAAACAGCGACAGATGGCTGAGCAACGAGACTCCCGTCTCAAGTTTGATCCGCGTTAGGTAGTTGTCTTGGGCCAAGCGGCGTAGGCCGATTCCCACTGCGGGCGGCCAAAATTCAAATTGCGCTTCGTAATCGTCGTCGACGTCGCGACTGATCCGGTAGCCGTGAACATCGAGGCCGAGAAAAAATCGCCGCCAGCGCTTCTGCACCCCACCGCCCACGCCCAGTGCCCAGCGCCGCTGGCCGGCCTCGTCGATAAAGCCCGTGGTAAAAGCGGTGTAAAACGAGCGGCTGCCCGAGGCGAGGGTGAACATGGTAAAGCCGACTTCGTCGCGCCAAGTGCTGAGGTTGAAAAGCCCACTCCGCGAGTAGTTTATCAACCCGATGGGCAAGCCGCCCTCGATGTGGCCAGAAAGATTGATCGCGCCCACCTGCCACCCCTTGACCTCGTTCGCCACGTTCAACACTCCGACCTGACCCCCCTTGACCTCGCCGACGAAATTGGTGAGCCCGGCTATTTGCCAACCGCGAATTTTGCCGACGATGTTGGTCGTTTGCGCCACCTGCCAGCCGCGCACTTGCGAGGCAATGTTGAGCAGGCCCACCTGTCCACCCTGCAACGGCCCCATCGCCCAGTTGACGCCTACCACGGATGCCTGCCAGCCATCGACCTCTTTGAGCGCCAAGTTGCCCAACCCGCCGACCTGACTGCCCGTCCGCCCGCGCGCTTGGTTGACCAACCAGGCGAACTGGACGCCGCGAAACGCCTCGTCTTGCGTATTGGTCAACAGCCCCAGTGACAAAGTGTAGCCCTCGCGGGTCGCAACCTCGATCTGACGCCCCAAGGTAATCCTCCGTCCCGAGCCGCCGCGCAGCTTAGTGTCTTCTGGGGTCAAGACGCGGAAATCGCCGGTACTCACCTTGGCGAACTCTCCTTCGGTCAACACCAATTCGGCCAAGCGCCAGTCCGCGTCCCACGTTTCCAAAAACAGGGTATAATCCCCCGGCACCAATCCCAACTCGACCTCCCGTCCAGGAGATTTATTCAGTTCGGCAACTAGGCGCTGCTGGCCATTGCGGATAGAGACCCGACCGGCGAGGGCCTCGTCCAGCGACAGACCCGCGGCGTTGCGGCGCACCTCGGTCATCACCACGCCGCCGGTGCCGCGCATCTGGCCCTCATAGGCTGGGTGCTGAGTGCCTCCCACTGTCCCAAGAGTCCGCGCCCGCGTCTCGTCGAATGCGAACTGGTACGCCTCGTGTAGAGTCACCCGACCATCGCCAGTAACATCGGCTGCGCCGCGCATCCCAGAAATTAGATAGTGGGTAAAAAAGGACGCCTCGATCAGGTCCGACTCTTGAGCTGCTTCGTCGGCTGAACTCGACGTGAGAAAGGCGTACCCCCGCATGTCAAAAGACTCATCGACCAAAAAGGGCGGCTTGGGCTTGCCGCCCTTGATGCGGGTTATGCTACCGGAGTTACAGGCGTCGAGGACGGCGATGCGAACGGCGGCGTTGGCCGTCTTCAGCGAGTCGAGCAATTGCTGATAGCCGAGGTGGTCGCCGGCCAACAGCAGGCCCTCTTCGTCAGCGTGGCCAGAGTAGTACAGCAGCACCTCTAAGCGGTCCTCCCGCCGGCTGGCTGCCTGCACCCGCCGACCGAGATCGGCCAGTCCCTGTTCAAAAGCAGCCAAGTCTGGGTCTCGCAACAGCAATACATCGGCCGGATCCAAGCCCCCCATCTCCTGCAACACCTCGACGAATTGTTCCGCGTCCGAGACCGCGTAGCGCAGCAATTCGCGATCCACCCCGCCGTTGTTGGCCCCTGCTGCCAGTATCAACCGGCGCACTTCCGCCTCCACCGGCTGGGCCAGACCCGCCGCAGCGACAACGACCAACAAGGCGCGCACCAAAGACATGGACACAACTCCTCAGAGACAACGGGGCGACCACAAGGGCCGCCCCTACAACGACAACCCAACGACGCTCACTCCTCGTCGTTGGTTGCCAACCTCCCCCTCGTGATTGCCCTAGGCGGGATCTAGGGCTCCCTAGGTTTCTTCACAGTAAATCGGAATAGGCGGACGTCATCCCCCAACGCCACATCGCCGACGGCCAGCTTGGTTTTGACTGCTGCCAAGCCAAATCGACGATCAGCCGCCACCAAGTAAAACCGCTCCCACCGCGGTGCGTCGTCCAATTCGTAGGCAACGTCGAGGGTATCTTGCGCCGCCAGCGGCACGGCCTCTGCTCCAGTCGCCGGAAGGTGCTGAGTTACAGTACCGCGCCCATCGACGGACAGGATCGCCCCGTACTGCAAGCCACCGGAGCGATAGGCGAGCTGCACCAAGTCCCCGCTTTTGGCCAAGGCTTCGTCTTGCAGACGCTCCGCACCGCTGGCCAGTTTGCGGAAAACCAGCAAACGCGGCTCCTGCTCGCCGCCTTTGATCCGCGTCTCAGGTACTTCCGGGGTCTCTTGGTCGAGGAGAGTGGGCACCGCCACCACCGCCAGGATCAGGGCCACG
>VXZF01000201.1:0-1654 GCA_009845645.1 Gemmatimonadota bacterium
GCCAATGTAGCCCTTGCGGTACGCTATTTCCTCGACGCAGCCCACTTTGAGCCCCTGCCGGTGCTCGATGGTTTGGACGAAGTTGTTGGCCTCTAGGAGGCTCTCGTGCGTGCCGGTGTCGAACCAGGCAAAGCCCCGCCCTAGCACCTCGACCCCGAGCTGTTTGCGACGGAGATACTCGATGTTGACATCCGTAATATCAAATTCGCCGCGGGCCGAAGGTTTGAGACCGCGGACGATGTCGACGACCTCCTCGTCGTAAAAATAAAGGCCGATAACCGCGTAGTTGGACTTGGGGTTTTGCGGCTTCTCTTCAATACTGATGGCGTTGCCCTCGTCGTCGAATTCGACGACTCCGTAGCGCGTGGGGTCGCTCACATAATAAGCGAAAACCAAGCCTCCCTCCCGCAGTTGGCTGGCGCGCTGTAGAATCGCAGTCAGGCCGTGTCCGTAGAGGAAGTTGTCGCCGAATATCAAGGCACAGGGCCCCCCCGCGGCAAAGTCCGCACCGACGGTAAAGGCTTGGGCTTGGCCTTCAGGCCGGGGCTGGACCTTGTATTCGATATCCAGCCCTAACCTACTACCGTCGCCGAAGAGTTGGCGGTAGAGATCGGTGTGCTCCGGGCTGGAGATAATGAGAATCTCGCGGATATCGGCCAGCATGAGCACCGAGAGCGGGTAGTAGATCATCGGCTTGTCGAAAATCGGCAGGATCTGCTTGGAGACCGATACGGTCAGAGGGTAGAGGCGCGTGCCTTGGCCGCCGGCGAGGATGATGCCCTTCATGGATTTACTCAGTAGCCTTTTTTTGCGGTCCTTGGGGACGGGGCCTCTGGGGCCAGACGATCTGCCGCCGCTCGGGCGTCAGGCGCGCCAACAGCTCGTCCGAGGGGTGGTAGCCGTGGCGGAAGTTGCCCCAGGAGGGTCCGTAGCGATAGACGAAAATCCGGCGCGTGCCCTCGTTTTTGCGCCGGGCCGAGCCGTGCGAAAGGCCATCGACGAAAAGCAAAGCGTCGCCCTTGGCCATGTGGCACTCGACCGCGCCGGTGATGCCCTCGACGGTGGCACCTTCGGCCCGCATGCGATGCCGGTCTAAGTCGGGATGCGTGAAGTTGGCTTTGTGGCTGCCGGGGATCAGCATGGTGCAGCCATCGCCCGGGCCGATGTCCGTGAGTGCGACGAGGATGTTGATTTGGCCGCACATATAGCGTCCGCGGTGGTAGCGAAATTGGTTGCGCATGATGGGCGGATAGCCGCCGGAGTGCAGGCCGATGGCCTCCCCGGGTTGGCGGAAGTTGGCAAAGTTTTCGTCGATGAAGAGCGGCCCGTGTGCGTAGTCGAACGTGCCCTCGCCGCCGACGAAGTGCTTCACCTTCTCGATCCAAGCGGGATGGTCGATCATCCGCTCAAAAGGTTCGCCCGCCTCGTAGATTTGCTGCAAGTTGAGGCCGTCAATCGTGCCATAGGTGTGGGCGTGGATGTGCCCGTACCAGTCGCCCGGCTCTAGGAGCGGGATGGCGTCGAGGCAATCGTTGAGATCTTTGACCTCATCGGCGGTAAGCGCCCCCTCTAAGTGCAGGTAGCCGCGCAGGTCGAAGAGATAATTTTCGAGGTCGGTGACCATAAGTCCTCAGCGCTGGACGGGATTGCCCCA
>VXZF01000201.1:1754-8431 GCA_009845645.1 Gemmatimonadota bacterium
CCCACGTGGTAAACGGCTCGCCGCCGGTGATGGGGATGGAGACGGCTTCGTTGAGCCGGGCGTAGTCCGCGGGCACGCGTTCGACCGGCTCCTCAAACCAAGCCCAACCCATTTCGTCGAGCGCCTTGGCAATGGGCAGCGCCTCTTCCATCGAGAGGCGGCAATTGCCGTCGAGGGCTAAGTCCATGCGCGCACCTACGGCCTCGTGGACTTGATGCGCTATTTTCAGGAAGCGATCGACGGTGACGCCCGACCACGCCCAATGGGTGCCTATGCGCATCTTATAGGCGGTGAAACCCTCTTCGGCATAGCCGATGGCCTCTTCGACGACGGACTCGGGGTGGTCGTCCCAGTCGTAGCGCACGCCCGAGGAAGCGTAGAGGCGGAGGCGGCGCAGGGGTTCCTGTCCTGACGCGCAGAGCAGGTCGGCGGTGGGTTTGCCAACGATCTTGCCGCGCAAATCCCACAGCGCACAGTTGAGGCCAGCGTTGGCGATGTCGTTGGCGCGTTCCGCTTCGTTGTGCGGCGTCAGATCTTCGTCGCCAGGGTCGCGGCCGATGAGACTGGGCTTGAGTTCGTCGATGCGAGCGGCGATTGCAGGTGGCACGCCGTACGCGCAAGGCTCGGCGATGCCCTGCAAGCCTTCGTCGGTTTCGATGATGCAGATCGAGCAGTCGGCCTTGGGCACGTGGAAGGTGGCGCTGTACCACTGAAGTTCAGGCTCGTGGGCGCGCGAGAGCGAGAGCGTGCGGATGTCGGTGATTTTCATCGGGTTCCTATTCGATCATGTGTTCAAAGTCTATCTCTGCACGGGCCTGTATTAAACGGCCACTTACTTTTCGCGTCAACACTGCCCGGCGAGCCTTCCCTTGTCGCCCGCAGAGTGCTCCCGTATTTTGAGGCCGCTTCCCGACCAAGGAGAATCCAATGATCGAACATCCCTATCAGAATTTGAGCGGAGGCCGCTGGCTAATCGGCAATCTGCACACGCACACGACTGCCAGCGACGGCGAACGCGATCACCAAGCGGTAATCGACGATTACGCGGGCCGCGGCTACGGCTTTTTGGCGATCACCGATCACGACATCTATACGTCGTTGGAAGACTACGAGCAATACGATGCACAAGGGATGATCCTAGTTCCGGGCAATGAAATCTCAGCCAATGGCCCGCACGTTTTGCACGTAGGGGACGCAGCGTGGGTCGCGCCGCATGCGGACCGACAGCAGGTAATTGACGAGGTCAACGAATCGGGTGGGGGTTTTGCCCTTTTCAACCACCCCAACTGGCACGGCAATTTCAACCACTGTCCGCAGGAGCTTTTGCAGGCCTGCGAAGGATACGTGGGCTTGGAGATCTACAATGGCGTGATCGGCCGCTTGGAGGGCAGCCCCTACGCGACGAATCGTTGGGACATGCTGCTGAGCGCGGGAAGACGCCTGTGGGGGTTTGCCAACGACGACAGCCACGCGGCGGAAGGCGATGTGGGGTTGGGGTGGAATGTGGCCTATGTGGAGGAGGAGACGGCCAGCGGCGTGGTGGAATCTCTGTGCGCCGGTCGCTTTTACGCTTCGACGGGAGTTGAGATCAACCAGATCCAAGTCGAGGGAAACAGGATTTGGATTGAGACGGAGAATGCAGCGCGGATCGTGGCCTTGCGCGCTGGCGCGAAGCGGATAGCCGTGGCCGATGCACGGGAAATTGAGGTGGAAGTGCCGGAGCGGGCGGGATACGTGCGCTTTGAGTGTTGGGGCGCAGGAGAGGCGTTTGCTTGGACGCAGCCGTTTTTCTGTAAGGAGGGCGAATAACATGGGCGATTTGATCGTCGTTCATCCAGATTTTGACGGAGTTTGGCCCTTTGCCGCCGACCACTTCCGCACCTTGTGGTCCGAAGCGGACTTTGTGCGTCTGGCGCACGGAGAGGAGCGGCCCTTGGGCGAGGTGGTCGAAGACCCGAGCCAAGTGACGCGGTTGGCTACGCTAGGGGTGCCGGTGAGTCTGACGTGTCTGCGACTTTTTACGGCCTTGCAGGAGGCGACCTTTCAGGGGTCTTATGGTCGGCGGCTAGGCGAGGGCTGTAGCGAGTATCTGGCCGAGGCCGGCGTCGTTGTGTACGACCATCCGAGCGAGGGGTTTTGGTCGCAGACCGTGGCGGAATTTGGCTTGGCCTTGACGTTGTGCGGGCTGCGGCGGATTCCGCAGTTGCACCGAGAGATCATCCAGAGCCAAGCGCCTTGGGACTACGAGCCGCCCGAGGGCCAAGGTCGGCCCGGGGCACGCGGGCACCAGTTTGGCGACGACTCTGCCTTTGCCAGCGGCACGTTGTGCGGCAAGCGGGTGCGGATCGTCGGGGCCGGCAATATCGCCAGCCGCTACGCCAGCTTCGCATCGATGCTGGGAGCCGACGTGGCGGCTTGGGATCCGTTTGCCACGGAGCCGTGCTTTCACCGGGCCGGGTCGCGCCGCGAGTACCATCTAGAACGGCTAGTTACCGATGCCGAAGTGTTCGCGCCCATGGTGCCGCTCACGGAATCGACGCGCGGCTTGGTCGAGGCTGGGCACATTGACGCGCTGCCCAAGGGCTGTCTGGTGGTGCTGGTGACCAGAGCGAAGATCTGCGATACGGACGCGATCCGGCGGCGGGTGATGGCCGATGAACTGAGCTTGGCGGCGGATGTGTGGGACCAAGAGCCGCTGCCTTTAGACGATCCACTGCTGGGGCGGCACAACGTGGTGCATACGCCGCACAACGCCGGGCGCACGATCGACGCGAACAAGGCATGGGCAGAGAAATTGGCCGTGCAGTTCAAGCCGCGTTGATTGCTCGCATTTGGTGCTGGGTTTATACTTTTACGGCTCTTTCATTTAATTAAAAATACCCACTTAGGGAGTTTTACATGCGGGGGATCAAAGCGGCGCAAACGGGACAACAGCAGCGCAACAAAGAGCTGTTGGGCGGAGTGCGCTACCTAGGCGAGAAAGTGCATTCCGCGGTCTTGCCGCTCACCGTGGATATCGGCAACCAACAAGCGCTGCAGCAAGAGCAAATCGACGCCCTAGAGGGCTTGCAGATCGAAGCAGCCGCGACCGCGATCCGCTCGCTGGCCTCGCTGGCCGACATCGGCGAGTTGGATCACCTCGGCGGTGGTCTAGAGCTGATTCCTTCGCTCTTGTTGACTTTGGCGATCACCGACTACGAACGCATCGAATACACCATCGAACACGCCCATACCTCCGTGGGCTACTACGCGGCACTGGCGGCACTGGGTTTTATCGATGAGGAGATCGTCGTCGAGGGTTTTCGCCGCGGGCTCGACGCTCCCGGGCACGTGTCTTGGCTGCCGGGCGGCACCCAACTCAACGGCGGGCGGCTGGGGGTGATGATTCCGGTGGCCGTGGGCCAAGCCCTTGGCAAGCGGGCCAAGCGCGGCGAGGGTGGCTGGGTCATCTGCCACTGTGGCGACGCTGGCTACATCTCGGGCCAAGCGCTCAATGGCTTCAACGGCGCAGCCGTCCACGGAGCGCCGATCACCTTCGTCATGCACCGCAACGGCATCCAGCTTTCGGGCGCGACCGAGGGCATTATGGACAAGGACCCGCGTCCGATCGTCGCGGCGATGGGCGTGGAAGTCATTGAGATCGAGACCCTGCACGATGCTGCGGTGCTTTACGAGTCCTACCGCAAAGGTTACGAGCTGGCGCAGCAGGGCCGGCCGACGCTGATCTATCCCACGGGAACGCACGAGCAACTCGGCGACTTTGGCGAGCGCATGGGCATTGGTTCCGAGGCCGCGGCGTTCGCCGCCGAGCACGGCGTTGAGCTGAGTACCCGCATTTGGGTCCCCGGCTCGCTGATGAGCTACCGCGACGTAGTGCCGATGCTCGAGTGCCTGTTCTTGGTCAACAAGCTCCCCGGCGGCGAAGGGCATCACGACGGCCACATGAAGGGCCGCGATGCCGCGCAAGTGCTGAGCAACCCGATGTTCCAAAAAACAGAGGCCGCGGATCAAGCCCTAGCGACGCTGCGCCAAGACGAGAAGCGCCAAGTTGAGACCCGAGCTAGACCTGCTCCCGGCAGCAGCAATTTGGTTCTGCCCGAGGATGTGCGGGAAAAGGTCAGCTTGCCCGCGGCGGGCGAGCGCGAAAGTCCGCGAGCTGGTTCCGAGGCTGCGTACGCGGCGGTGGCCGCGCATTTTCCCGACGATGTCTTCGTCGTTAGCTGCGACCTCGATCCCTCGACCAAGCTGGCGAAGGCGCGCGGGTTCTTGGCCGCGGATCACCAATTCGAGATGAGCATTGAGGAGCAAGCCGCTTGTCTAATCACGGACGGGTTGGCGATGAGCGCACCGGGGCCGCAGCTCAATGTGGTATCGACGTTTGCCGCCTTTTACGAGGGCATTGCCCGCGAGGGCTTTGACGTCTGGCGCTATCAGCGCAATCTCACCGGCGTCAACGAGGGCCTCAACGTCGCCTTCCACGTCTCGCATGTGGGGGCCTGCACTGGGCGCGATCACTTTTCGGGTTGGGGCTTGGAGTGGATCAACGTCGGCCTGAGTTATTTGCCCTATCTGCACCGCTTCTACGGGCCAGCCGATGCGCGGGCGGCGTTTTTGGCTGTCTGCGATATGGCGGCGCACTACGGAGGGCACATCATCGGCATCCCGCGCGATTCCCTGCCCATCCTCGCAAAGCAAGACGGCACGGGACCGCTGTGGGAAGCAGGCGATACTTGGGAGCCGATGACGGTTTATCGCACTTATGCAGGAGCCGAGCGGGCGATCTTGGCTTTTGGCGCGCCGGCTTTTCTGGCTGGCGAGGTGGCTGAGCAGCTCGAAGGCGCGGTGGATGCACACATCGTCAACGGGCTACCGCTGCCTGCCGACACTCTCGAAAAGCTCGTAAGCCGCTATCCCAAGGGCGTGGTAACCATTGAAGATGGCCTGATCGGCGCGACTAATGTTGGCGTGCGCGGTTTTGCCGGGCTGGTGGCGAGCGTCGCTGGCGACTTGGGCATTCCGGCGACGCACATCGGCATTACCGATCCGACGACGGCTCCGTCAGAAGGCCATATAGAGACATGGGCGCACTTTGGCATTACGACCGAGGCGCTCATCGCAGCAGTGGAAGGGCTGTAGCGGAAGTCAACATACACCAAGCAAAAAGGCATAAAATTATGAAGCGGAGCGCACTACTAATCATCGCACTTTGGGCTTTCGGCTGTGGAACCGGCGGTCAAGGTGGGGAAACAAGCAAGGAGATCTTAATGGATCCTACAGGCGAGGCCTTAAACGAGCAGGCACCCGACGAATTCTCCGTGCGCCTGGAGACTAGCGCTGGCCCGGTGGTCATCCAAGTGACGCGCGATTGGGCACCGATCGGTGCCGAGCGCTTCTACAACTTGGTCCGCAATGGTTTCTACGACGAGCAGCGCTTTTTTCGCGTGGTACCTAACTTTGTGGTGCAGTGGGGTCTGAGCGGCAATCCAGCGCTGAACCAGGTCTGGCATCGGGCCCATATCCTCGACGACCCCGTCGTGCAGAGCAATACGCGCGGACGGATTACGTACGCCAAAACCAACCAGCCCAATACGCGCACGACCCAGCTCTTCATCAACTTGGGAGACAACGCCAATCTCGACGGCATGGGGTTTGCGCCCTTCGGCGAAGTAGTAGAAGGCATAGAGGTGGTCGATGCGATCAACGCCGAGTACGGCCAGCAGCCTTCTCAAGGGCAAATCGCCATGAACGGCAACTCCTATCTCGAAGAAAACTTTCCCAACCTAGACTATATCATTAAGGCCGAGATCATCGAGTAAATTGGCCGCCGAAATCCGCAATGAGGCCGTCGGGCTAAAGGCCGGTACTCTAGCCGTTGTGACCGCTGTGTTGTGGGGCGGCAATCCGGTGGCGATCAAGGTGGGTCTCGACGGGGTGCCGCCGGCGGCGATGGCGGGCTTGCGCTTCGCACTAGGTGCTCTGACCGTATGGGTCGGAGCACTTTTTGCTGGTATTCAGTTGCGCATACCCTCCAGCGAATGGAAGGGGCTGGGCGGCTTGGCGCTGCTATTTGCGCTGCAAATATGGCTTTTGAACGCCGGTACTCAGTACACCACGGCCAGCCGCTCAGGGGTGGTGGTCAATATCTATCCCTTCTTCACGGCATTCTTCGCGCACTTGCTCGTCGGCGACCGCTTGGGCTTGGGGCAGTGGTTTGGCTTGCTCATTTCGTTTGCCGGCGTGGTGTTGCTGTTTTGGGAGTCGCTGGCGCTGGCCGAGACGCAGTACCTGCTCGGCGACGCGATGGTGGCCGCTAGCGGCTTGTTGTTGGGCTTGCGGCAGGTGGTGATCAAGCGGCTGGTGCAGGGGCTCAATCCCTATCAGGTGCTGTTTTGGCAGGCCGTGCTGAGCTTGCCGTTGTTTGCCGCTTGGAGCGCGTTCTTAGAATCCGAGGCTGAGTACGTCCTGACCGGACCGGTCATAGCTGGAGTACTCTACCAAGGCGTCGTCGTCGCTGGGCTGTGTTTTATCATTCTAGTTTTTCTGCTCCAACACCACTCGCCGGGGCGATTGGGGGGCTTCGGCTTTGCCACGCCGGTGGTGGGCGTGCTGTTGAGCGCCGCGCTTTTGGACGAGGCCATATCGCCCTATCTGCTGGCCAGCATGGGATTGGTGGCTGT
>VXZF01000201.1:8531-11738 GCA_009845645.1 Gemmatimonadota bacterium
TTTTGGACGAGGCCATATCGCCCTATCTGCTGGCCAGCATGGGATTGGTGGCTGTAGGGATTGTGGTTGCCAACTGGGTCGAGCGGGATTAGGGCAACCTTACAAGTCAACGGGGATTCAATATGCAGTTCATAATCGACGTGCATCTGCACTCGCGCTTTGCGCGAGCGACGAGCCGCGAGCTCAACCCTTCTAACTTGCACAAGTGGTCGGCGCTCAAGGGCGTTGACGTGGTCGGCACGGGCGACTACACGCATCCCGAGTGGTTCGCCGAACTGTCTGAGCAGCTTGAACCGGCCGAAGAAGGGCTGTACCAACTTGAACCCGGTCGTCGTGCCGCCGTGGAACAAGAGCTGCCCGAGCGCTGCCGCCGCGCCGTGCGCTTCATGCTTTCGGTGGAAATCAGCACCATCTACAAGAAGGGCGACAAGACCCGCAAGATCCACCACGTCGTCATTTTGCCTACTCTCGAATCTGCGGCTGGGCTCAACCGCCGTCTCGGGGCCATTGGCAACTTGCAGTCCGACGGCCGGCCCATCTTGGGGCTGGACAGCCGCGATCTCTTAGAGATTTGTCTCGAAGCCGACGAGAAGATGCTCTTCATCCCGGCCCATATATGGACGCCGCACTTTGCCGCGTTGGGTGCTTCTTCAGGCTTTGACTCGTTGGAGGAGTGCTACGAGGATTTGCTGCCGCATATCTTCGCGGTGGAGACCGGGTTGTCCTCGGATCCGCCGATGAACTGGCGGCTGTCGGCCCTCGATCGCTATGCGATCGTATCCAATTCCGACGCCCACTCGCCGCAAAAGCTAGCCCGCGAGGCCACGTGCTTTGATACGGAGTGCTCGTATCCGGGCATCTACTCTGCGCTCAAAGACCGCGACCCTGCGCGCTTTTTGGGCACCTTGGAGTTCTACCCCGAAGAAGGCAAGTACCACTACGACGGCCACCGCAAGTGCTCGGTGTGCTACAAGCCGGCGCAAACGCTGGCCGCTGAGGGGATCTGCCCGGTGTGCGGACGCAAGTTGACGGTGGGGGTTTTGCACCGGGTGGAGAAGCTGGCCGACCGCCCGGAGGGATTTCGACCGGAGGTTGCTCCGCCCTACGAGTACTTGATTCCGCTCGACGAAGTAATTGGCGCAGCGGTTGGCGTTGGCCCGAAGAGCAAAAAAGTCCGCGCTGTGTACGACCGGCTTTTGGCCGAAGTAGGTACAGAACTCGAAGTCTTGCGTCGCGCCGGACTCGAAGCGATTGAAAGTTGCGCCGGGCCGTTGGTGGCTGAAGGTGTGCGCCGGATGCGCTGCGGCGAGGTGGACATCTACCCCGGCCACGATGGGGAGTACGGCGTAATCAGCGTGTTTAGCGAGGAGGAGCGGGCACGCTTGAAAGGGCAGGGTGCGCTGTTTGATTTGGGACCGGCGGTCGCGAAGACGGCTGAGGAAGTCCAAGTTTCAGCGGTGCCGTTGCCAAGGCCCGATAGTACCACACAAGCAGAGCAGGACGGGGACACGCCCGACGACGCACAGCGGCAAATCGAAGAGGCCGAAGGAGGGCCTTTAGTGGTCGTGGCCGGCCCAGGGTCGGGCAAGACCCGAGTGCTGACGCGGCGCATTGCGCGGCTGGTCGCAAGCGGCGTGGACCCGGGTCAGATCATGGCCATTACCTTTACCCGGCGGGCGGCTGGACAGATGCGGCAGCGGCTGAGCGCATTGTTGGGTGGAGGGCTGGGCGCGATGCAGGTGGGGACCTTCCACCGCTTGGCGTTGTCGCTCTTGCGGGAGTTGGGCTGCGAGCCAAAGCTGGTGCTCGACGAGGTGGAAGCGCGCCGGTTGCTGGAAGGGGCGCTGGCAGACGCTGGATTGTCGGGGTCGGTTGCCGCTGCTAGTCAAGCCATCTCGCTGGCCAAGGCCGCTGCGCAGGGGCCGGATGAGATCGCCGAAGAGTGGCGACCGCATTACGACGCCTATCAGGCGGCCCTACACGCGTCTGGGGCCTGCGACTACGACGATATTCTCTTGGACTTGCTGCGCCTCTTAGAGGGGGATGCAGCAGTGCGGGAACAGGTGCGGGCGCGTTTTCCCTATCTGCTGATAGACGAGTTCCAAGACCTCAACGCCGCGCAGTATAGATTGGTCCTGCAGTTGGCGGGTGAAGGCGCGGGCCTGATGGCCATCGGCGACCCGGATCAAGCGATTTACAGCTTTCGCGGTGCTTCGCCCGACCACTTCGTTCACTTGCGCGACCGTTTCTCGGATACGCGACTCTTTCATCTAGGCGCGAACTACCGCTCGCAGGGGCATATTGTCGAGGCCGCCGCGGCCGTCGTCGGCCACAATCCGGGGCGCGAGGCCATTGAACTTGCGCCCGTACGCCTGGGGAAGGAAAGAATCCGTCTAATCGAGGTGCAGAGCGAGACAGCCGAGGGCATTGCGGTGGTGCGGGAGATTGCCCGCATGGTCGGCGGCACCGATATGGTGCAGACCGATGCTGGCGCAGAGGGCATGCGCAGTTTTGCCGACTTTGCCGTGCTCTTCCGCACTGGCCGACAGGGCCAAGTGCTGGAGGAGTGCTTCCGCAAGGAGGGCCTGCCCTACCGGCTCGTCGGGCAGAAGGGCTTTCTGCAAGCACCGGCCGTGCGGGCCGCGTTGGCGTTTGCCCGCTACGCCTTGATTTCGCAAGAGGATGTGCGCCGCTGGCAGGCGCTAGAGGCTATGGGTGTGGAACCGCACATTTTGCGCCAATTGCGGCGAGGGAAGTTGTCGACTGCGGCGCAGGACAAGGTCGAGGCGCTAGAGGCGCGGATAGCGGAGTACAGGCGATGGGCCGAGCAGGAGGGGGCAGGTTCGTGGGTGCGCCGCTGGCAGGCTGAGTTCGGTGACCCAGAGGACGAGGACTTGGAGCACTTGGCCCGAGTAGCGGACGCGGCTGGAACGCTCGCACAGCTACTGGAGACTGTGCTTCTAGGCGCGGAGGCCGACTACGAAGAGCGGGGCGGCCCCCAAGGCCCGGAGGCCGTCGCGTTGATGACCTTGCACGCGGCCAAGGGCTTGGAGTTTCCAGTGGTATTTATCTGTGGGGTGGAGGACGGACTCATTCCCTTCCGCGAGCGGGATGCCGACCTCGCCGAGGAGCGGCGGCTCTTTTACGTAGGCATGACGCGAGCCGAGGAGGAGTTGGTGTTGCTGCGGGCGCGTAGCCGCCAGCGCT
>VXZF01000569.1 GCA_009845645.1 Gemmatimonadota bacterium
GGCTGACAGAGCGGGGTTTTATCTCCGCCAACGGCAGCGAAGAGATCCGGCTGTTCTACGATTTCGGCAAGTCCGATTTCACCAACCGGGCCAGTGGCGAAGTGGGCGAAATCGTCGGGGTGGAGTTCCGCTTGGTCGTGGCCAACGACTACCAGATCTGGATGACATCGAACAACCAACTCGATGTATCGGGCAATCCGGTGCTGTTGCTAGTGGACCAAGCACGAGGCAATATCCGCGACCTGACCAATTTGCGCACCGTCAGCTTTGAGTACGGCCTGCCCACGGCTACCCATATTTTGGGGGGTACGCTTGCAGTGAACGAGGTACTTGGTTTCGACTTGTACGGCGAGTACAACTTGAGTTGGAGCTATCGCAAGTATCCCAATGTGCTGGAGAATAAGCACAGAGCTTCTTCGGGCATCAAAGGCCGTCCTAACGCACCAGCTTGGATGGTGAACGCGTCAAAACGGGCCGAGCCGTTCTTCTTTTACGGCGAGGCCTACAGTATGGATCCCTTCTACAATACCCAAGCATTTGTCGCCGCAGACAACGGCCAGATTGACTACAGTGCCGACCGGGACCGCGTGGAACTGGTCGAGGACAACGACGATCAAGACCGGGTTCCCGACGCCTTCCGCAGAGACTGGGCTCAGCCGGATTTGCAGGTCTTCCCAGGGTGGGATCAGAACAACGACTTTGTGCCGGATCTCAACCAGAACGACAATAGGGTCAAGATCAACAATACGCCCGACTACGAAGAGCCTTTCATGCGCTTTGGCGTCGATCGGCCGGAATTTTTGTTCGGGGTGGACATGAACAACAATTTCTGGGTCGATCAGTACGAAAACGACGAGGAGCCCGACTATCCCTACCGACGCGACCACCGGGGTTACAACGCGTACGGCGGCGTATATCTGACGCCGCAACTGCGGCTAATGGCTGGGGTATTGCGCGAGGGGCTGATCTCTTCAGACCAAAAGAACTACGGTACCTACGCGGTGCTCAACTACGATGGACTGTCGCCGCGCTACGGTCGTCTGCGGATCTTTGAGATGGCCAAGCGGGTGGAGGACGACATCCCCAACCCGCTGTTGCAGTGGGCTCCGGACAATACGATCAGGGGCGGGGCCCTGACCCCGTTGGACGATCCGCTACTGGGACGCGACACCTGGGTGAACCAGTTCTTTGTCGGCCATAGTCTGAAAACGGCTTCGCTCCTTTTGCTGAGCAAATTGAACTACGTGTACTTCCACCAACGGCTGGACGAGGCGCAGCGGCAGCGATTGGGGCTGGACGAGACCGACTTTTTCTTTGGTCTCATCAACAAGGCTAGGTACGAGTACGAGTTGGGTCGGCTGATTGTTGAGCCGCGTTGGAAAAGCGAGTTCCGCAAGCAGAGCCGCACGTTGTTTGAGGCAGGCCAGCACACCAGCCTGATGGAATTGTTCGGTGCCTTGGCGCGGATGCAGCTTTTAGAGGTGACGCAAGTGCAGGCGGGGATGGAATACGTGTGGTTTGACGACTTTGACGACGATTCCAGCGATTTCAACTCCCTGACGGTAGGGCTGCAATTCGCCAATACGTCGGCCTATCAAGGCTACAGCATCCGGTTATTGACGGGCATCGTCTTGGAGCGCAAAAACTTCAAAGAGCGTCAAGCGATAAATACAACGCAGGCGTTTATTACAATTTACGCGGGACTGGAGTGATTGTTCGTTAGAGGTCAATAATCTACTGTAAACACTGAATTTATTGAGATTTTACGGCAAGAGAGCGACATTTTTATTTGCTTTTGGGTACTCAATGAATTAAGTATTTGGCACTATCATCCACTTTCGCCACCCTATGTAAAGGAGGGTATTATCATGCGGAAACTGTTCTTGGTGTTAGGGATAGGGATTGCATCTATTGCCCAAGCCCACGATCCACCTGACTTGCTGCTGCTCGCAGTGCAGTTCCCCGATACCAATGTGCCGGTAATCGACGGATTCGACGACGACTGGTCTGCCATTCCCGTCGACCAGTATGGCATTTTCGCCGAGACGACCTATCCGGTGGGTGCTTCGACCCGAGAGGGGAGAGCGCTGGAATTTGCCTCGCAGGGTGAGATTGATCCCAGCGATATGAATTTCCGCCATTTGATCGGCTGGAGCGATAGCCAGAATATGTTCTACGTCACTACCTCGGTGTACGACAATTTGCACGTGACCAACCGCCAGGACCCGGGCAGGTTCTACTGGGATGACAGCTATGAGATGGGGCTCAACGCCGACCACACCAATATCGACGACCAGAACTCAGGGGATATCGCCAACGGGTTCTACTACAAGTACGCGCTGCCGCCCAAGGACGGTGCCTTTGAGTTCTTTAGGCCCAACCTCAATTTGCCGTGGCTAGTCAACGGCACGCGCTACGTCGAAATCGCCTGGAGCTTTACGGGCGAGGAGTTCGGCGAAAGCACGTATATCTACGAAATCCGCATTCTGCCGATCGCGCAGATGCCCCTGAGCGAAGAAGCCACCGAGGATCAGGTAGTGGTTTGGGATTTCGAGGAAGGGCAGATCATCCACTGGGGCAATATGGTGACCGACGTCGATGTGCTCACCGGCGACGACGATTATCGCCATGGCCAGTGGAGTACCAGCCCTGGGGGGACGGCTGGCAGACCAGTGAGCGATGTATACCTCTCGCCTATAGACCCCGGCATCGAATGGGGCGAACCGACCACCTCGGTAGAAGCGGAGAGCTGGGGGCGGATTAAGGCTCAGTACCAGTAGTAAGCCTACGAGTATTGGCCGAGTAGCAGAGAGCCCGTCTTTCTAGGCGGGCTCTCTTTTTTTGGTACAATGGACACGACACTATGCGATTTTTGCGCTTGGGAGGGCTGGTGGTCATCGTCCTCAGCGTCTTAATCGGCGCCAGCCAGTTCCGCCTGTATCCCACCGAAGACGTGCTGACCATCTGGGTCAGAGGTACGCCCGAACAGACGGCCATCTACCGCCAGATCATCGACGAATTCCGCACCCTAAACCCGGAGGCCAAGCTGCGGGTAGAGGTGATGCCAGCGCGGCGCTTTGTGCAAAAACTTTTGGCCGGCATTGATGCAGGGCACGCGCCCGATGTGTTCAATTTGCACTGGAGAGATATGCCACAAGTGTCTAGCACCGGCCAGCTTTTGCCCCTAGATGAGTTAGTTGATCGCCACGGGATTGACCGCGACGACTACTACCCAGTAGGGCTGCGGGCTTATACCTACCGAGGCGTTCTCTACGGCCTGCCAGTCAAAGGATCGACCATCTCCTGCTATTACAATATGGACCTCTTCGACCGCTACGGAGTGGACTATCCGACCGACGACTGGACCTGGGAGGAATTGGTGGAGAAAGCCCAGAAGCTGACGGTTGATGAAGACGGCGACGGCATGACGGATATCTACGGGCTGACGCCCTACGATATCGCCAACTACGTGTGGAGTGCGGGCGGGGACTTTCTGCGGCATCAGGACGGGCGTTGGGTGTCTAATCTGGACGACCCCAAGGTGCTCTTGGGTACGCAATTCTACGTGGATCTCTACTTCAAAAACAAAATAAGTCCGCCGCGGCCGGGAATGCGCAGCGACAACCCGATGAGCACCTTCACGTTTGAGGCCGGAAGGGTGGCCATGGCCATCACCGGTCCGTGGCGCATACCGGATTACCAACTCTTAGACCGCTTTCGCTGGAATCTGGCACTGGTTCCCGAGGGGCCGGGTGGGCGGCAGACGCGCTACGCTGGCTCGGGTTTTTCAATCTGGAAGGACACGCCGCAACCCGAGGCCGCTTGGAAACTGGTCGAGTTCCTAGTGGGGCCTGAGTCCATGGCCAAGATGGCGGTTTTGGGCAGCGATTTGCCGCCGCAGCGCTCAGTGGCCAGAACCACCTTCCTGCGCGAGGGCACGCCGTGGGACGAAGAGGTCTTTGTGCGGGCCATGGACTACGAGGTGCAGATCTTTCCGCAGGAGGTATGGTGGGAAGATCTGTTCCGGCGCATGCAGGATGAGTTGGACGCGGCTTTGGCGGGCCGAGAGACGGTGGCGGAGTCGCTGCGGCAGGCCCACGAAGTGACCAATGCCTATCTGGATCGGATCTACAGGGACTCACCATGAAGCGCCAGGGATGGGCTGCCGTAGGTTTCCTCACGCCCAATTTAGTCGGCTTCTTGATCTTCACCTTGGGACCGGTGGTGGCGGCTGCGGGGCTGAGCTTCTACCGCTACCAACTGGCCAGCGGCCAAGCGCCCGATTTCATCGGACTGGCCAACTTTGCCGAGTTAGTGGGCTTTGACCGGGTGGACGGCGAATGGAAGGCGCTCGACCCCTACTTCTGGCAGTATCTGGGCAATACCTTGTTCCTCATGCTCAACATCCCCTTCTCAATGGCTGGGGCTCTGATCTTGGCGGTGCTGCTCAACAAAAATCTGAAGGGACGCATCGTCTTCCGCACCTTTTTTTTCATCCCGCATCTGTGCCACGGCGTGGCCATCTTCATGGTGTGGAAGATGGTCTTCACTTTCGAGCCAAACGTCGGCATCATCAACGGGCTATTGTGGAGCCTATACAAGTTTTTGGGCATTCCCGCCGAGCAAGCCATCGGGCTTTTGCCGGGCTGGCTGATCGACAAAAACTGGGCCAAGCCGGCTTTCATCATCATGTTCGTGTGGGCCAGCGTCGGGGGATTTAACATGATCCTCTACTTGGCGGGTCTGCAGAATATTCCGCCGGAACTCTACGAGGCTGCGGAGATGGACGGAGCTGGCTGGTGGGCGCGGTTGCGCCACATCACGGTACCGCAGTTGGCGCCGACGACCTTTTTCATCTTTGTCACCAGCATCATTGGCGGATTGCAGGGCGGTTTTGAGGCGGCCTATATCATGACTGCGGGAGGGCCAGAGGGATCGACGACGACCATGAGTTACTATATCTACACCCAGGCGTACGAACGCCTAGAAATCGGCTATGCCGCAACGGTGTCTATGGTGCTGTTTGGGTTGATTTTTGCGCTGACGATGATCAACTGGCGCTTTGGCGGCAAAAGACTGGAGGCGGCCTGAGATGACGGACGAACGCGCAGATATTGACGTCGATAAAGGTCGAGGGCCGCGGCGGGACCAAGCCGGGACCTTCACGTATGTGGCGCTGCTCTTTCTGCTCAGCGGCATGGTGTTGCCTTTGCTGTGGACCGTGCTGACTTCATTCAAATACAATGTCGATGTGACTCTAGGCTGGATCCCGCCGCGCTGGACTTTGGACAACTACGTGGGGGTAGTGGAGGCGTTCTCCTTTCTGCGCTACTACCTCAATTCGCTGTTTATCGCCTGTGCTGTGACGCTGGTGCAGGTGGCTACTAGCGTCATGGCGGCCTATGCCTTTGCGCGGCTCCAGTTCCGGGGGCGGGATCTAGTTTTTTTGGGCTACTTGGCGACGATGATGATTCCGTCCGACGTGCTGATGATCCCGCAGTTCGTATTGATGAAGAAAATACCAGAGTGGCTGAACATGGTCTTTGGCACGGAGGCGTTCGGCGGATTCGTCTATTTTCGCCATCACTACGTGGGGCGTCCCGTAGGGCTGGACAGCTTTTTCGCGCTGATCGCCCCGGGCTGCTTTAGCGCCTATGGCACCTTCATGCTCAGACAGTTTCTGTTGGGCATCTCGCACGAAATTGAAGAGGCAGCCTATATTGACGGCTGCTCACCTTGGGGGGTATTTCGGCATGTGATTCTGCCACTCGCCAAGCCGGCGCTGGCCGCGCTCGCCATTTTCACGTTCCTAGGGCGCTGGCGCGCCTTTTTATGGCCTTTAATCATGATCGACTCGGATTCGATGATGGTGCTGTCGGTGGGACTGGCTAAGCTTTCGGATCTGTACAGCAATAACTACGGGCTGATTTGCGCTGGCACGGTGCTGATGCTCATTCCCATGATCGCCGTCTTTGTGCTCTGCCAGCGCTGGTTCATCAGCGGCATCCAACTCGGATCGGTCAAGGGGTAATTGCGAGGAGGACAATATGCCGGATTTGAACCTGTACTGGGGCGAGTTGCACAACCACAACGAACTCGGCTATGCTCAGGGCAGTCTCGAGCGCAGCTACGAGATCGCCCGTTCCCACCTCGACTTCTACGCCTTCACCCCGCACGGGCTACACGCCGACGGTGGTGTGCCGGACGGCTATCCCGTGGTGGTCGCCAATTGGGAGCGGATTCGCCGGGCCGCCAGTGAAAACAACCGACCGGGCGAGTTTACCTGTTTCCCAGCCTACGAGTGGCACTCCTCGGCTTGGGGGCACCTGCACGTGCTCAGCGCCGAGGATATGGAGTCGATGTACTGTGCGCGGAGTTTGGCTGATTTGCAGGACCACTTCAGGAATGGACAGGCCATCTTGGTGCCCCATCACACGGCCTACGAGCGCGGGGTGGACTGGGAGGGCTTTGACGAGGCCTTGTCGCCGGTGGTGGAAATTTTCTCCGAGCACGGCTCGTCAGAGCGCGACAGCGGCCTCTATCCCATGCTGGGGCACAGCGGCGGTCCAGCCGGATATCAATACACCGTGCAACACGGTTTGGCTCTGGGCAAGCGGTTTGGCCTTGTGGCTGGTACCGACAACCACGACGGCTACCCTGGGGGTTACGGGTTAGGACTGACGGGGATTTGGGCCGAGGAGAATAGCCGCGCTGCGCTCTTTGACGCCTTGCAGAAGCGGCGCACTACAGCCGTCACCGGAGATCGGATTGAAGTGAGTTTTCGCGCTGGGGAGGCTTGGATGGGCGAGGTGGTGAGTGGGCCAGCGGAGCGCAGGTTGGACTACCGGGTCGAGGGGTGGGACGCGCTCAAAAGCGTGGAAGTCGTGCGCGACAATTTTCCGGTACACATAGAGGTGCCAGACTACAGCACGCCGCGGACCGGACAGCCGCAGCCCTATCGCCTGCGCTTTGAGTGGGGCTGGGGGCCGATGAAGGGATACCAAGTTTACGATTGGCAGGGGCGACTGCAGGTCGAGGGAGGACGGCTTTTGCAGGTCGTGCCCTGCTTTAGCTCCGATCCCTTTGACGAGGTGCGGCGCAAGCGCGTCCTCGAATGGGATGAAAGGCGGTGCGCTTGGCAGTCCCACACCTCGCGCGGTTCTGTCTTTACTACCCGCAATGGTTCCACTGCGCCAAGGGCCAACGATGCCCTGTGCGTGGAGGTGGAGGGGACGGAAGAAACGCGGGTCGAACTTGAATTCGACTGCCGTACGAGCAAGAGCCTGTTGGCCACGGCTACCGACTGGTCGCTCACGGGCAAGCTCGGCGGTTCCCGGGCCAGTTTCAGCATTGGCGAACTTTTGCAGGGGCGTCAAGGCTGGCGCGTGGACGGGCTGCCCACTTGGATCGTGGCTCACCGGGCCTTGCCCGCGGAGCTCTACGCCCTACAAGGCCACTTCATCGACCGGAGCGAGATGCCAGCCTATTACTATCTGCGCGTCACTCAAGAAAACGGCCAGTTGGCTTGGAGCAGTCCCATCTGGTTCGAGGAATGACGAGAACGGAGCGTTCCATGAAAGTTACTTCTATCGACGTCTTTTCCTGCGAGGGTGGCTGGCGCACGCTGAATTTCGTCAAGGTGGGGACAGACGAAGGCATTACCGGTTATGCGGAATGCAATTGCGTCCGCTCGGAGGCCATTTTGCGAGCGGCGATCACCTATCTGGGGTCGCTGGTCATGGGCCGCAACCCGTTCCAGACCGAGAAAATCCAGTTCGATCTCTACCGGGCGACCCAGCGGCAGTTGGGCGGTGCGGCGCACCAGGCCATTTCGGCCATTGATGCGGCGTTGCTCGACATCAAGGGCAAGGCGCTCGGAGTGCCGGTTTACGAATTGTTCGGTGGCGCATTTCAAACCCGGATTCGGACTTATTACACCCACTGCGGGCGGGCGGAGCCACAAAATCCAGAGGTCCCGCCAGTCAAATCGCCTGCCGACATCCCGGCCTGTGCCGCCTATGTAAAGAGCCTGGGATTCCGCGACGTCAAAGTCAACTATCCGCTGACCCCGGAAGATCGCGGCGATATCACTCCGGGCACGCTCGGGAAGATCGTCGAGTGGATCGGCGCTTGGCAGGAGGCCCTGGGGCCGGAATGCAGCATCGCTCTCGACGTGGCCTTTGCCTTCAAAATGGCGGGAATTTCCAAACTGGCCAAGGCGCTCGAGCCCTTCAATATGCTCTGGCTCGAAGCCGAAACCCTCGACCCGCAGGCGCTGAAGTCCGTCCGGGAATCGACATCGACGCCCATTTGCATTGGCGAGAGTTTGTACCGGACCCAAGGTTTTAAGCCCTATCTGGAGGAGCACGCGCTCGATATCATCATGCCCGATACGGTGTGGAATGGCATCACCATGGGTAAAAAGGTGGCCGACTACGCCAATACCTATGATATCCTCTTTGCGCCGCACAACTCCCACGGCGTGCTGGGCGGATTGCAGGCCGCCCACCTGTGCGCCACTTGCGAGAATTTTAAGATCCTCGAGTACGAGTACGACGACGTGCCTTGGCGCAACGACATCGTGACCGATCCGATTGCCATTGAGGACGGTTGTATCGAGTTGTCGGACCGCCCGGGCTTTGGCTGCGATATTGTCGAAGAGCGCATCGCTGAGCATCCGCCCGAAACGGGGACCAGTACTCTCGCGAGGGCTATGGGACAGACCCGATAATTTTCTGGCTGTTAGAAGCTCGGAGCAGGTGCGTCTTCAGGTCGTCCGCCGGCTTGGCGAAATTCGCGGTATTCTCTTTCGAGCACGGTGCGTACCCGGTATTGGGGTTGGCTGTGGGTCTTGGACTGATAGGGCAAGTTGCCGAGCCAGTGCTCGGCGAGCAGGCCGCGCAGGTGGTGCTCGGCCTCCCGATACTGAGGGTCGCCGGCTAGGTTTTTCAGCTCGTGGGGATCGGCCACCACATCGTAGAGTTCGGTCGAGCCATCGGCGTAGTGGGCGTACTTGTGCTCTTTGGTCAATACCATGATCCGCGTCTGAATCTCGCTGAAGACGGCGTCGCGGATGGAGCCGGTGGGATTGTCAAACAGTGGCGCGATGTCCTCGCCCTGCAGCGTAGGAGGCAATTCCGCATCGCAGGCTCGATAGAACAAAGGCACCAAGTCTAGAGTGCTGACTAAGGCCGGACTCCGCTGCCTGGCTGGCACGCCCGGACCGCGCATAATCAGTGGTACGTGTACCATGGAGTCGTAAAAGAAGCCCTTGTAGCTGAGGCCGTGATCGCCTAGGGCGTCGCCGTGGTCGGAGGTAAAGACGATGAGGGTGTCGTCGAGGGTGCCGGCCGTCTCCAAGGCTTGGAGCATCTTGCCAATGCCCTCGTCGATGAGGGTGATATTGGCGTAGTAGTGCGCTCGCCAGCGCCGGTAGTGCTCGGGGGTAGCCTGCGAGGGGTCAATGCGGAACATGGAGTTGCCGAGCGAATTCTGGCTGCGACGTTGAGCGGGAGGTTTGGTCGCCAGCTCCTCTGCGGAACCGATGGGTTCGGGGATGGGAGCATCGTAGTAGAGGTCGGCCATTTCTTCGGGCGGGTCGTACGGGTCGTGCGGCCCGGCAAAACTCACCCATGCAGCGAACGGCTCGGCTCCGTGCCCCGCTAGCCACTCTGCGGCTTGGTCGCCAATGAAGCCATCGACGTGGAAGCGCTTGGGCCGAGGGGTAATCGGCGCGCCTAGGCTTTCGAAATACTGGGGCAGAGTCACTGGATGCGGCCGGTCCATTCCGTGGGCTTTGAGGAAATGGACGTGGTCGTCGGGCAAATACACGTGGCGCTTGTCTTCGGCGATGATGCGCTCGTCAAAGCCGCCCAAATCGTCCCAAGGGCTGAAGTGCATCTTGCCGATGCCAGCGGTGCGTCGCCCCGTGGTCCCCAGTCGAGATGGCCACGTTGGTACGGACGGGTGGAGCCAGCCGCCGTTGTCGAGTACGCCGGTGGTCGAGGCGTACTGGCCGCTGAGAAAGGAGGCTCGGCAGGGTACGCAGACCGGAGAGGAGACGCTGCAGTTTTCAAAGACCATGCCCTCTGCGGCCAAGCGGTCGAGGGCGGGCGTCTGCATGAAGTCAAGGCCGTAGCACGGTAGGCTGTCCCAACGCTGTTGGTCCGTGGTGATGAATAGTAGATTTCTGGCCATAGGTAGATTCCTTTGACTGGCTTGCATAGGGTGGGAAAAGGCGAAGGGATAATAGATTTGTCTAAATCGAGCGTCAAGTAAGTGACGATGCGACTAGAGTTTTGGCTAATTATAGGGTAGTTCTCGGCCTGTGAAAGCTGCGAGAAGCCGGCGGACCGTCTCAGCATAAGTCGGGAGAGCGCCGAGGGGTTCCGCTTGTTGCAACAGGGCCAACCTGGGAAAGCGCTGGCCCTGTTGCAGCGGGCTGCCGAGAAAGACTCGGCGAGCATGGAAGTCCACTACAATATGGGCGTGGCGCATACGCACTTGAAAGAGTACGCAAAATCCATTGCGGCCTTTGAGCGCGCCGTGGAGTTAGCACCGGAAAATCCAGACGCGCACTTTGCCTTGGGGATTGCCCTGGGGGTTGAACACCGCCAGCGCGACGCAGCCAAACACTTTGCGCGGGCAGCAGCCTTAGCACCAGACCGCGCCGAATATCATTTCCGCCTCGGAGAGGCTCGCCAAGCCCTAGGTGAGGTTGAGGAAGCAGTCGCGGCGTTTGCCGCGGCAATCCGCGTGGATTCGACGCACGTGGACGCCCATTTCTTGCGCGCTGGGCTGCTAGCCTCAAGCAACCGCCCGGAGGAAGCCGAGCAAGGATATAGACGGGCGATTGAGTTAGACAGCCGACGCGCGGACGTCCTGTGGGAACTGGGCCAAGTCTATATGCAGCAGGGCCAATACCCGCAGGCCGCCGAAGTGCTCAGAAGCGCCCTTGAACTCGAACCGCGCAATACCCATGCGCTCTATCTGTTGAGCCAAGTGTATTTGCTCAGCGGCCAGCCGGACGAGCGAGCGGAAGCCTTGAGCACCTTTCAGCGCCTGAGCGCGGCCCAGCGGCATTTCAAGCAGGGGGCGTTATATGCCGAGCGCGGAGCCACAGACGAGGCGCGACAGGCCCTACGGGAAGCACTGGAGCTCGATCCAGACCATTCCAAGGCCCAGCAAAAATTGGCACAGTTGGATAAAGAGCGATGAAGGCGCGCATTTTGTTCTTTTCCTTGGCGGCTTGCTCGCCTCCAGAAGATCAACTGCTTGATTCGGAACCTACGGCGTCTGAACAGTCCCACTTTGTCGATGTGGGCGCAGATATCGGCCTGACGAAAGTCCACACGGGTGGCAGTGCGGAAAAAGGCTATATCGCAGAGGCCAAAGGAGGGGGTGCAGCTTGGTTGGACTTTGACGGCGACGGCGATTTGGATCTCTACTGGGTGAACGGAGCCGCGCTGGACGATGCACAAGGAGGCGGCAATGCTCTCTACCGCAACGATGGGGAAAGCGGTTTTGTCGATGTGGCCAGCTCCTTAAACGCAGTGGGCCGGGGCTGGGGCATGGGTGCTGTCAGTGCCGATTATGACAACGACGGGGATGCGGATCTCTACGGCACCAACCTGCGCGCGAATATACTCTACCGCAACGATGGCGATGTGGGTTTTGCCGAAGTAGGATGCGAGGCCGGGGCGG